>NZ_JAYGHW010000096.1:0-67872 GCF_034932185.1 Spirulina sp. CCNP1310
TGTTGAGGATTTGGCTGAGGTGGTGGAGGGTTTGGGGGAGTTGGTCGCGCCAAGTTTCCTCGTGACTTGGCTCTGCCAAGTCATGACTATGGGGAGGCTCTGCCTCCTGGTTATGGGCGGCGGAGCCGCCTGTTGTCCATCCCACGGCGGAGCCATGGGACGAGGGGGTTTTTTTGCGGTGTTGTTGGTATTGTTCCTTGTAGTTTTTGAGCCATTCGGTGAAGTTGGTTTGGGTTTTGGTGGCGGGGGTGTGGGGGGGATCGGTGGGGGTGGTGAAGGTTTGGGGGTCTTGGTGGGGGCGCAGGAGGAAGGTGGTGATTTGGGCGGGGCTAAGATGCCAGTAGAGGATGGCGGTGTGGGGGTTGGGGCAAAGGTGTTGGATGCGGGTTTGGAGGGTTTCGCGGCTGAGGGGTTGGGGGTCGGCGTTGGGGTTTTGGAGCCAGGTGAGGGCGAGGCTTTTCCATTTTTCGGCTTCGATCAGGGCTTCCCAGGGGTTGTTTTGGCTGACGAGGCGATCGACGTTTAAGCGGTAAAAGTCTTGGAATTCAGCCCGGAGGAGGCGGCGAGATTGGGGATCGGCGTTTTGGAGGGCGCGTTCTAGGCGTTGGATGGCGTTGATGGTGAGTTTATCGGCAGATTCGGATTGTTCGAGGGCGCGATCGGCTTGAATCCAATCCCGGAGGATTTTGAGGGTTTCGGGGGTGTAGAGGGGGTTGGCTTCGATGAAATTGTAGGCGGTGCTGTAGCTCTGGGTAGCATCCCAGTAGCGCATATATTCGCTGTGGTTTTTAGCTTGTTGGTAGTGGGCGCGGCCTGTGAACCGGTGTAAGGTTGCACAGCCCAAGGGTTCACTGTCGGGATCGATGTGTTTGAGACCTTCGGTGTAGTTGTCGAGGGCGGCTTGATAGCCGGAGTAATCAAAGAGAGCTAGACCCCGATTTGCCCAAGCTCGCCAGTCTTCAGGTTGAAGGGTGATGGCTCTGGTGTAGTCCCGAATAGCCTCTTCGTATCGCTTCAGTTCACGGTAGGCAGAGCCGCGATTGATGTAGGCATAGGTACAGTTGAGGTCAAGTTCAATGGCTCTGGTGCAGTCTGCGATCCCCTCCTCATACCGTTTCAGTTCACGGTAGGTATTGCCGCGACCGCCGTAGGCATAAGTGTAGCGGGGATCGATGTCGATAGCTTGGTTGTAGTCTTTGATCGCCTCCTCATACCGCTTCAGTTCATTGTAGGTATTGCCGCGACCGTAGTAGGCATAGGTGAAGCGGGGGTCGATGTCGATAGCTTGGTTGTAGTCTTCGATCGCCTCTTCGTATCGCTTCAGTTCATGGTAGGTATTGCCGCGACCGCCGTAGGCATAAGTGAAGCGGGGGTCGATGTCGATAGCTTTGGTGTAGTCTGTGATCGCCTCCTCATACCGCTTCAGGTTTTGGTAGGCAATGCCGCGCTCTTTGTAGGCGTATGCTAAACCACGATCCCGATCAATAGCATCATTACAACATTCAAGGGATTTTTGAGGATTGTTTTCATATTTATAAACTGTACCTAACCAAGCATAAGCATAGGAATATTGAGAATCTGCCTCAATTGCTTGAATCCAGTAATTTTTTGCACCCAATAAATCCAACGCTAAAAATGCTTCCCCCCCCTCTTCAAATAATTTCTTTGCCCTAGCAGAAATATTGACAGGCTTCTGTGCATCTGCAAAATATCCCTGCACTCTTCGCTCAAAATCTGGATCTCTCAGATGTTCTTGAAGCCCTTTTTTCGCCCCCGAATCATCAGACGGATAATCATCAGACGGATCAAGAGGCAGTGTCCCACTTTTTCCCTTATTCTCTACCCTCACCAGCAACTCCTCAACCGGCGGCAATTTCTCACTCCCCACCACATCCCTCGCCAACTCACTCAACTCCCCCAACTCCGCCGCCGCCAAACCCCGCCACCGATCCAAACTCAACACCTCCCGCCCATTCCCCTCCCGCACCCAAGCCACCAACCCCTCCTCCGTCACCCCAAAACGCGGCAAATCCCGCCACACCGTAAAATCCCGCTGCTCCAAGATCACCCAATTCGACACCGACCCCAACGCCCCCACAAAATCCGGCCCCCGCTGCTTCTTCCCAAACGGCCAAACCATAGCCCCTTCCCCAAAAACCTCCCCCCATCCTACCCCAAAACCCAAGGGCGCAAACATTGCGCCCCTACGATGTACTTGTAGGGGCGCAACGCTTGCGCCCTCCCTTGCACCCCCTACCACCTCTCCCCTTCAACAAACCCAATGGATACAATAGAGACACCCACTCACAGCCAGCCGATGCAAGTCCTGATCAACCCCCCTAACCTCATCGAAACCGGGATCACCGTCGAAACCCAAGACAATCTCCGGTTTTTCAAATTCACCGAACCCTTACAAAACCGCCTCGAAGAACTCCTCGACAAAAACGCCACCGCAACATTAACCGAAGACGAACAAACCGAACTAGATGCCATTGGCGAACTCGATCGCTTATTCACCTATCTCAACTCCCTGCTCATCGCCAACCATGACCCTCAATGATCTTGTTCGCCAACGAGTAAGAAAACGGGCAAACTATTACTGTGAATATTGTCACTCACCCGAACAAATCAGCGCATCTCGTTTCACCATCGATCACATTCAGCCGCGATCGCTCGGTGGTTCTGATCAGCTAGATAACCTAGCATTAGCTTGCCGTCGTTGTAACCAGAGACGCTATAACTTTACCGTCGGTAGCGATCAAAAAACCAACTTGATCACCCCAATTTTTAACCCACGTACACAACAATGGTCAGACCATTTTATCTGGTCAAAAGATACGCTCCGAATTATCGGAACAACACCCACAGGACGCGCAACCTGCCAACGACTCGATCTCAATGATGAACGTTATCAGGGCGATCGCAATATTCGCGAAACCAGACAAATTTGGCAGCAAGCGGGCTGGCATCCCCCACAGCATGATCCAATCCAAAACGATTAAGACGTGAATTCTTCTTCCCAAACGGCCAAACCATCGCCCCTTCCCCAAAAAACCTCCCCCCATCCTCACCCAAAACCCCAAGGGCGCAAGCGTTGCGCCCCCCACCCGATCGCCCCCCAACAATCCAACCACCCCAGAGCAATTTATTGGCTCAACGCCTTGAGCATTTGCCCTAAATTCCCCAAGAGACCTTTCTTTTTCGGCGTTGGGACGACATCGGGGTTACTTTCGGCACTGCCCATTAAGATCCGTTCCAATCGATCCCCCGCTGGCCGTTCCGGCTCCTCGGCAATGAGGGTATAACCCACCACCGGAGCCGGGGCATCCGTCCACACCTGCCACAATTCCGGATAGGTGCGATAGACCACGCCCCCTTCAAAGGGTTTGAGATAGTAGGCAGTTTCTAAGGTGCTGAGGAAACGCTCCCGTAACTGTCGCGCTGTTGAGCCGATCCCTACCGTTGCCACACTTTCCAACTGGGGAATGAGCAGGATCACGGGGCGATCGCCCGCTAAATTACACAACTTTTCCACCGCTTCCACTTCCACAGAGGAGGGACAAACGACCAGGAATAACTGATCACTCTCACTCACCTTCGTTTCTACCGGCGTAAACCGACTGCCCAAATCATTGACCAAAAAAGGTACATCCCCCCAATCCCGCCGCGCCAGAGCCGCCGCCCCCGTATCGGCAAAGAGGACTTTTAACCCTGAACTGTAATCAAGGAAGAGTTCGGTAAATTGGCGGGCAATGTTTTGGGCTTCGAGGGCAATTTCAGGAAAAACCAATTCCACTTGGATACGGTGGCAACCCCCCTCAAGGGCGGTGAGCGTGGCGGTTTTGGCTTGTTGGATGGCGGCTTCGAGGGAATCGGGGATCGTCATAAAAAATTTGATCAAATTTGGCTTGCAATGGCTCCCATTATCTCTGAATTTTGGGCGGATTTATCGATATTTGAGGAGTGAGAAGTGAGGAGTGAGTTGAATTTCTCTATCCTCTCTGCTCTCTCCTCTTTCCTCAAACCGCCAAGCGTTGCCATTGCAGTGGTTGCCCCTCACCCCCAGACCAGCGCAAAAAGCTAGCCCGTTGCCCGACGGTTAAACCGGGTTGACCGATGGCCCGGCGCGGGGCCTCGGTGGCAAGGGCGATCGCCTCCCCCACTCCAGACAATCCCCAATCCACCAAATTTTCTACCCCCTTCAATAGGGGCAATGTGGTTCCGGCTAAGGTTTGGGCATCAAGGCGGGCTGTGCCTTGGGCGATCGTGATTTGCCGCTCATCCCAGGGATAAACCCCATCCGGTAGCCCCAAGGGGGCCAGGGCATCACTGACTAAAAATAATCCCCCCCCATTCATCCGTAGTAATAACTGCAACATCATCGGGCTAATATGCTCCCCATCGGCAATGAAGCCAGAATAGACCCCCGGCCGGGTAAGGGCGGCCCCCAATAACCCCGGATCGCGGTGATGGAGGGGGGGCATGGCGTTGAAGGCATGGGTGATCATCGTTGCCCCTTGGTCAAAGGCGGCTTGGGCTTGGGGGGCGGTCGCGAGGGAATGGCCAAGGCTGACGGTGATGCCTTGGTTGACGAGGTAGGCGATAGGTGCGCTATCGCGGATCGCCTCTCCCCCCGGCTCCAATTCCGGCGCAAGGGTGACAATCTTCACCACAGGCGCAAAATCCCCCAACACCCGCTGCACCCGCTCAAGGGTTAAGGGTTGTAGATGGGCTTCGGGATGCGCCCCCCGTTTGGCGGGATTGAGGAACGGCCCCTCTAGATGTACGCCTAAAATTTGGGCATGGCCGGCGGGAGGGTTGAGCAGGCCAGAATCGGCAATCACAGCCATGGCTTGGTGAATCTTATCCATGGCCGTGGTGACAATCGTCGGGCAAAAGCCATCGACCCCCTGCTCCCACAGATAGCGAGCAATGGCTTGTAGTTGGGGCTGATCCTCCGGTGTTAAATCAGGAAACGCCAAGCCTAAGCCGCCGTTAATCTGCAAATCCATGCCACCGAGGGAGAGCCAATCCCCCCCTAAATCGAGAGTTGGCCCCGTTGGAGGGTCTGGGGTTTGGGGGGAGCAGGCGGTAATGATGCCGTTGTGAATTTGGAGGGTGTAGAGTTGCCCATCTTCAACGAGACGGGCTTGAGTAATGAGGCGATCGCCAACCATAGAGATTTGATCATTTAGAGATTATTGTACAATTTAAGACATCTCGAAAAATAGAGGTGCTTATGGGGAATAGTGCAGCAGATCAAGGCTGATTTTCGCCATGAGGCAACTCATCGAGGTATCCTGTAAAATTCAAAAATGAGTGACATTATTTTTGAGTGGGATGAGCGTAAAGCCCACCAGAACGAGCAAAAACACCGCATATCGCTTGAAGAGGCTCAAACTGCCTTTGATGATGAAAACGCCCGCCTGTCTCATGATCCTGATCATTCCCAGGATGAAGATCGGTATATCCTGCTGGGCATGAGTGCTGTCCTGCGGATTTTGGTCGTGTGTCATGTGTATCGACAAAATGATGAGGTGATGCGTATCATTTCAGCTCGGCGGGCTACTAAACAAGAACAAAAACAATATCACAGGTTTTTGCGATGAGAGAAGAATACGATTTTTCACAATCTGTGCCTAATCCCTATAGTACAAAACTCAACAAGCAGGTAACGGTTCATCTAGAAGAAGATGTTGTGGACTATTTCCAAGCACTGTCTGAAGAAACTGACATTCCTTACCAGACCTTGATCAACCTCTACTTGAAAGACTGTGTAAGGTCAAAACGAAAATTGTCCCTGGAGTGGATCAATTAATCGGAATTGCATGAAGGAAAAAAGTCCATAGAACCTAGTGGAGGCAGAGCCTCCAGAATTGCAGGACTGGGTAGAGCCAAGTATGATCTCTCGTCATCCTGAAGCGGGTAACGCTGGGTGCATAAAGGCTCCGGCTTGGCGGAGGGCATCGAGGAACGCATAGACTGCCGGGGGATGGAGAGCACTTTTTAACAGGGCTGCGCCAATGGTGCGGTAGAGGGGACAGGGTAATTGACCCACCTTGATGCCAGGGGGGATGGGTTCGGCGGCGAGGCGGGGCAAAATTGTCACCCCTAGGCCCTGCTTCACCATACTGATCATGGTGGAGTCTTCGCGGATTTCGTAGGCGATGGGAAGATGCGTTGTGACGGCATGGAGACAGTCATGGATGCGATGGGAACAGGCTCCAACGGAGGAAACAATCAGGGGATATCCTGCCAATTGTTCCCAGGTGAGTTGGGTGGGGCCGCTGTAGCTGGGGGGTAAAAGAACGAGGTAATCATCTCGTAAAATTTCCCAGGTTTGGAATTCTTCGCCTTTGGGGAGTTCCGCGACGCTGATATCCACCTGGCCTGTGAGCAGCGCCCTTTCGACATCGTAGAATTCATCATATTCGGTGATTTTGATTTTGATGGTGGGGTAGAGGTCATGAAGACGGGCGATCGCATTGGGCAATAAATGGGTGGCCATACTGCGAAAAGCCGCAATCCGTACTGTTCCCCCTTCTAGTCCCCGCTCTCGGTTTGCCTCCTGGGCCATCACTTCCAAGTGATTGAGGATGGCCCGGGCTTGGGGCAGAATCCGCTCCCCCACGGCGGTGAGTTGCGCCCCTTGACGGCTGCGTTGGATCAGTTGCACACCGAGTTCATTTTCGAGGGCGGCGATCGCATGGCTCACCGTCGATTGGGATAAATCCAACGCCAAGGCCGCCGCGCTAAAGGTTCCCTCATCGGCCACTGTTGCTAAAGCCAACAGTTGGGAAATTTTAATGCGGTAGGGGTTAAAGCGACCCAACAGCCCAGGCGTATTTTTCATAAACTTTCCACAGATAAAGAACCCACCCCGCCCTGATCATTACACAAGGCTAGGGGTGGGTTGGGCAGGCACAATCTAAGAATACTGTTCGGTTGAATCCAGATTAAACAGTAAATGGAGGGATTGCACCGCTTTGCGCCGCGCTTCAATATCCTGCTGCGCCCGCAATTGCACCATGGGTTCATGCAAAATTTTATTGACAATCCCACGGGTGAGGGCCTCAATCACCTCCTGGTGTTTATCGGCAAATTCCACCCCCAAACGGGAAAGGGCTTTTTCGAGTTCTTGCTCACGAATACTTTCGATTTTTTGCCGCAGGGAGTTGATCGTGGGGACGGTTTCCAGCGATCGCCGCCATACTTCATAGGCTTCCACCTCTTCCTCTAACAACACCTCCGCTTCTTGGGCCATCTGGCGGCGTTGGGCGGTATTTTGGGCCACCACGGCCTTGAGGTCATCGACATTAAACACCCGCACCTGGGGCATTTCCTTGACATCGTGGTGAACGTTGAGGGGAACGGAGATATCCACCAACATCAGGGGATGATCCGGGGTTAATGCCGTGGTGAGTTTGGCCCGATCCACAATCGGCTCCATGGCCCCGGTACTGGTGAACGTCAGATCAGAGGCGGCGATCGCCTCTAGCATTTCCTCCAAGGGGCGCAAAATTAACGATACTTCCGGGAATTGTTTGGCCAACTCCTGCGATCGCTTCTGGGAACGGTTCACCACCGTAATCTCCCGCACCCCCTTCGAGGCCAAATGCTTCACCAATAACTGGGACATTTTCCCCGCCCCAATAATCGCAATCCGGCATTGGGCCAGATCCGGCTGTTGCATTTGGGCCAGTTCCACCGCAGCGGAGGAAATGGAAACTGCCCCCGTGCCGATGTTGGTTTCCGTGCGGACTCGTTTCCCGGCAGTGATGGCCTGTTTAAAGAGGCGATCGAGCAGGCGGCCCACCCCTTGGAATTTTTGGGCCTGTTTATGGGTGGTTTTCACCTGAGCGAGAATCTGCCCTTCCCCTAACACGAGGCTATCTAAACCCGCCGCCACCCGCATCAGATGGCGCAGGGCATCCTGGTGAAGGAGCGTGAACAGATGGCGGCGCAACTGGTGGAGGGGGAGGCCGCTTTTTTCCGAGAGAAATTGGGTCACTTCCACCACCCCCGGCTCGCTCTCCGTGGCAACGAAGTAGATTTCCAGGCGGTTACAGGTGCTGAGAATAGCCACCTCTTCAATGTGGGGATAGGTTTTGAGGTGGGCGATCGCCCCTTCAAGGTCGGACTCTGGAATACTGAGTTTTTCGCGCACCGTTACAGGCGCGGTCTTATGGCTCAAGCCAACCACGGCGATGTTCATAAAATTATTGTATTAAGGGGTTTGTTACATTAACTGCCTATTTTTGGGCATTTCCTTGGGGGATTTTGCCCCTTAGTAATAAGATTTAACAAAAATTTCCGATTCCTGTTGGGGAATTATGACGATGGCAGAACAGAAGAACTATCTGGGTTTTAGATTTAAAAGTATGGGTTAGGCGATGCTCCAAGGGAGCAGTTGCGCCAACACCCCCAATTCCCATCCATTGGCCGTTGACCTAGAAAATGGAACGGTTAGAATAGAAAAATTCTCCCCTCAGATTTAATTTGCGTCTTACTGATCAGAGGTTACATCTGGCGTAACCCGTCGCGTTTCTACGCCCACAGCACATCCCCCCTGGAAATCCACCATACATCCTCCCAGCAGTTTAGGGGATGCAAGGGTGTGGGTTTTAACGTGGGGCTACATATTCAACGATTCACAGCTAACAATTGATCATGAGTGGGAAGGGAAGTCGATATCAGCGGGGTAGCTGGCTCGGGCTAGCAGTCCTGGCCTTGGCGATCGCCTTGCTTTGGGGCATGGCCAGCGGAACAGCGATGGAAATTCGCAACACGGCAACGGCTCAGGGGGATAACCTCCCGGCGGTGGTGATCTCTAATCCGACGAGTTTCACCGCAGCCCCCGCGCAATTGGAGTTAATCAAAACCGCTGACCGGGCCGCCGCCGAGCCGGGGGATACTGCCGTTTATCGACTCATATTGCGCAATACAGGTTCCTCAACGGCGCAAAATATTGCGATTACCGATCAATTGCCCCTCGGGGTAAACTTCCTAGCCGCTTCGGTACAGGGCATCCTTACCCAAGGGGGCCAGAGCAATGCGATCGCCCTTGAAGTGACGAGTGAGCAGCGGTTGATCACGTTTCGCTATGGGCAACTTCCCCCCAGAGCAACGCTCACCATTGTTTACGCAGCCCTGATTACCCCCGATGCGGTGCGGGGCAATGGCCGTAATATCGCCCAAGAAAGCCGGAGCAATATGGCCAGCTATGTGATGGCGATCCGGCCGGGGATTTTGGCGGATTGTGGTACGTTGATCGGTCGGGTGTTTGAAGATCGCAATTTTGATGGGGAACAGCAACGGGGCGAGCCGGGGATACCAGGGGCGATCGTTTTTCTGAATAACGGTAATCGGATCACCACAGACCCAGAGGGTTTGTTTTCCATGGCCAATGTGTTGGCCGGCCAACATCTGGGGACATTGGATCTCAGCAGTGTTCCCGGCTATACCCTGGCCCCGAATCATTACGTTTTAGAGCGCAATAGTCTGGCTCGTTGGGTACGTTTGGAGCCGGGTGGTTTGGCCCGCATGAATTTTGCTGTGATGCCCCTCACTGAACCCGCTGCAACCCCCGAACTATGAACGATAACCTTCCTCCTCTAGAACCTGTAGGGGCGAAAAGTTTAAACCTTTCGTCCTCCTCCCCTGCTCTACCTTGGCTGTGTTTAACCCAGACGCTCCCGATTTTGTTGTTAGGAGGGGCGTTGCCGCTCGTGGCGATCCCTGCATGGGCAGAAGAGGGGGCTGATCCGGCCGCAAGTCCAGAAGTGGCCCCACCGCCCCCCGTGGCAGCCGTTGCACCGCCTCCGGTTCAAGCTCCACCCCCTGCTCCGCCCCCGGTGAAAGCGGAACCGAAAGCAATTCCCACCCCCCCCATTCAATCTGTAGGGGCGAAAAATGTTTCGCCGCCACCGCCGCCGGTTAAAGCAACACCCAAGGCCATACCAACTCCGCCCCCGGCTCCTGTGGCGAAAACGCCGCCGCCTCCCCCTCCAGTTAAACCGGAACCCAAGACGATCCAGGCCCCGCCCCCCCCACCTGTGGTCAAAACGCCGCCACCTCCCCCGATGCCAGCGGTTCAACCTGTTGCGCCTCCTCCGGCGGCTTTGCCGCCTGTGGTGGAACAATCCCCCGGCCTGCCCTTAGAGGAGTTAGTGGGGCGTGAGGAAATCAGCCCTGAGGCAGGGGTGATCCCCATCGTTCCCGTTAATCCGCCAAAACTTTTACCGCCCGCCGCTGAACCTCAACAAGAGCAGATCCCTGCTAACGAATCCATCACGCCTACCATTGAGGCTGATTTAGAATCAGCAGAGCTTCCCCCAGAAATTGCCCCTAGCTTAGGATCTGAGGCGATTGGCGATATTGCACCGATCGCCCCTACCATTGAGGCCGAACGACAAACCCTTGAGGACACTGCACCCATTGCCGCAGAAATCCCGACCTATGGGGAAGAGGTGCAAGGTTTAGCGGTGGATGAATGGAGCGATGTGCTGATCTCAGATCGCCCCTCTACCCTCACCCCTGAACAAAAAAAGGAACTGAAACAACTTCAGGCCGAAGTGGGGGACTTTTTCAGTGATTCTGAACCGCCACCGCCCCAGGAATTACAACCCCTGTTTGATCTCAACGCATCGCCCTTAGATGGGGAGCAGGAAAGTAGGGGCGCAACGCTTGCGCCCTCCACAACGCCTGCGCCCGCTTCCCCTGAGGAAATCGAGATCCCAGTGATTCCCCCCGCTGATTCCCCCGAAACTCCTGTATTGCTAGAAAATACCCCCACAGACTTACAGGAAAAACTGCAACTGGAAATTTTCCCCGTGGATAGTCCCCTCGTCGCCGCCGATGGCCGCTCGACGCTGGCCCTAGAGGGAAGGATTCGCAATGCCCAAGGGGAACTAATCAGTGAACCGCGCACCGTCACCCTCACCAGTAGTGCGGGGGAATTTGTCGGGGATGATGGCGAGCCGGATCACCCCGGTTTTCAAGTGGAGGCGATCGCCGGTCGTTTTCAGGCTTGGTTACGGTCTAGCTTAGAGGCCCAACGGGTACAGATTCGCGCTGCCCTCAATACCCTAACCGAACCCGCCCCGGGCCGCGCCCCCGTTCCCGTTGCTGAACCCGTAGAAGCCTTCACCACCGTTCAATTCACCACGGATTTACGCCCCTCCATTGTGTCGGGCTTAGTCAGTTTTCGCGTCGGCCCCCAGGGGACAAACTTTTGGGGGAGTCGGCGGGATTTTCTCGCGCCGGAGAGCATTGGCCGGGTGACGACGGATTTAGAGGGGTCGGTGTTTGCCATGGGAGCCAGTAAAGATTGGTTGTTAACCTTGGCCTACGATAGCGATCGCCCCCTCAATGAAACCTGCGACGGCATTTCGCGCCTGTTTCGCAGTCCTCAACATTGCGAACAAAGTTACCCTGTCTATGGGGATAGTTCCACCGTCGATTACCTCACCCCTTCTACAGATCATTTCTATGTGCGAATGGAACGCACCCTCCCCGTTCCTGGTGCAGAGCCGGATTATTTAATGTGGGGGGATTACCACACCACAGAATTCGCCCGCCCTTCCCAAACTTTCACGGCCAATGTGCGTCAACTCCACGGTTTTAAGGGCAATTACAATCTGGGCAATTTGCAAATCTCAGCCCTCTATAGTGCCGATATTGAAGGATTTCAACGGGATGCGATCGCCCCCGATGGTACGAGCGGCTATTACTTCCTCTCCCGGCGGCGGATCATCCCCGGTAGCGAAAACGTCTTTTTAGAACAGGCTTCCCTAGAAGAGCCGGGATTAGTGACGGAGCGCCAAGCCATGCAACGGGGCCCCGATTATGAAATTGATTATGATCGCGGCACATTATTATTTCGTCGTCCCGTGGAGCGATTGCAAAACGATCTATTCAATGCCGCACTTTTACAGCAAATTCTTGTCACCTACCAATACGAAGGAGAAACCACCCCCGACACGAATATTTTTGCCGGTCGCACTCAATATAACCTCTCACGGGATTTCCAAAACCCCAGTTGGTTAGGGTTCACCTATTGGCAGGAAAACCGAGGAGCCTATCAGTTTGAACAGTATGGGGGCGATGTGCAACTCCCCTTTAAAAACGGTCTCTTTACCGCTGAATACGCCCGCAGCGAAACCAATCGTCCTGAATTCCCCGGCACAGGAACCGCGCTGCGATTCAAGCTCACCAAACAACTCACCCGCGCCCTCCGCTTCAATGCTGACTACACCAGCGTCAGCCCCGGCTTTAGCAACGATGCCACCACCTCCTTTCAACCGGGCCAAACCCGCTACGGCATAGATTTCACCGCTCAACTGGATGCAATCACCGGAGCAAGGGCAAGCTATACCTACGAAGCCAATACCGGCCTTGCGCCCTTGGCCAGCACCGACCCCCTCGATCTCTTCGATACCAACCTGATCCCCTCCTGGCAACGCCTCAGTTTTGCGCCCCTTAATAATGAAACCCGCACATTGCGCATCGGCTTGAATCGCAAAATCGGCACAGTGCAAACCCAGTGGGAATTGGTAAACCGGGTACGGGCAGATCATGCTAATCCGGAATTAAGTAGTGATGCTTCCCAATTGATTAGCAACATCATTGCCCCCCTAAGTTCCCGCCTCACCTTCCGCGCCCAAAATGAACTCAATTTAGGCCATGGCAACCTCAACCCCATCTATCCCACCCGCACCACCTTAGGGCTAAATTGGGCGGCGATGCCTGGCGTAGATCTCCGCTTGGCCCGTCAATTTAGTAATGGCGGTCTATTTGGTGATAATGCCGTCACCCGTTTTGATACGGTGGTGACTCGCCAACTGTGGGGCAATACGGATATTACCGGCCGTTACTCGATTTTGGGGGGGATTAACGGCTGGATGGGTCAGGGGGCGGTGGGGTTAAATCATCGCTGGGTGATTGCGCCGGGATTGCGGGCCAATGTGGGTTATGAACGGGTCTTAAATGATCTATTTGGCTCAACGGCGGCGGGAGAACGGTTTGCTCAGGGCATTGCCACGGGGCAAACGGCGGCCTCTTTGGGCTTTTTTGGCGGGGAATCCTACCATGGGGCGTTAGAGTTTACACCTAATGAGGATTGGCAGGCTTCGGCGCGGTTTGAGCGGCGGGTGAGTCGGGCGGGAACCAATATGGTGCTAGGGGCAGCGGCAACGGGAAAAATTACCCCCGCGTTAACGACGTTATTGCGGTTTCAACAGGCCAGTTCTGCCAATGGTTTATTGGAAGGATTACCGGATACGGTGAATTTAAAATTGGGGTTAGCCTATCGTGATCCAGAAAGCGATCGCTTCAATGCCCTGCTCAGTTATGAATATCGCCGCAATCCCGGCAGTATCCCCGAAACCCTCTTATTTGGCACGGGAACCCAAAGCCGAGATCATACCCTCGCAGTGGAAATGATCTATGCCCCCGATTGGCGTTGGGAGTTTTACACGAAATACGCTTTGCGCTCTAGTCAGACGGATTTGGCACAAAATTTCAGCAATCGCAGCGCTCTCCATTTTGGGCAAATGCGGGCAACGTACCGTTTTGATTATCGCTACGATGTGACGGTGGAAGGGCGGGTGATTGGTCAACCGGCGGCGGGATTTACGGAATTGGGCAGTGCGTTGGAGTTGGGTTATCATCTCACGCCGGATCTGCGGTTTGCCTTGGGCTACAGTTTTGGCGGGGTGCGCGATCGCGATTTTGGTAGTTATCGGGGCGATGGGGGGATCTATTTTGGCATCAGTATGAAGGTGAATGAGTTGCTACGGAGTTTTGGCCGTCAGGAGCCTGTTATTAATACCGAGGTTGATAGTGGAAGCAATCCGTGATAGCCTACCCATTCATTGATCATTCCTAAAGAATCCAAAAACAAAAAAATAGTCATGCAAGAGCAACATCCAAGTTTATTTGGTTTAAATAATTGTAATCGAGATTTTTTAATGAAAGAATCTTGGGGAAAGAATCAATTTAATTCTTCGTTTCCCGTAGCTTTGTGCTGCTATTTACATCACAAAGGCTTTTTGGCAAATTATCTTAAAATAAAAAATGGTGTGCTTGCTCATGAAGGATTATCAATAGTCTTCAACTCTCCGGAGCTTTTTGAATGATGAAGTGTGTCGATCTTTTTTCCGGTTGTGGAGGATTATCTTTGGGCTTTGAGAAAGCAGGATTTGATGTTGTTCAAGCCTTTGATAATTGGGAGCCTGCTATTGATGTATACAAAAAGAATTTTAGCCATCCTATTTTTAAATTAGATTTAACTGATGAAGATACGGCAACTCAAATCATTAAAGGACTGCAACCAGACCTAATTATGGGTGGCCCACCTTGTCAGGATTTTTCCAGTGCAGGAAAACGAGATCTATCACTGGGTAGAGCAAATTTAACCTATCATTTCACAAATATAGTTTGCGGTGTCAGGCCGACTTGGTTTGTAATGGAAAATGTTGAGCAAATCAAAAAAAGTCATATTTTGCGAGAAATTGTGATCAAATTACAAAATGAAGGATACGGTTTATCCGCAGTTATATTAGATGCGTCATATTGCGGAGTACCTCAATCAAGAATTAGATTTTTTCTAATTGGCTATTTAAATGATGGGCATAATCAATTAAATTCATTATTTAAACAGCGTTTATCGCATAAACCAATGACAATTAAAAATTATTTAGGGGATAGTTTGGGTATTGAGTTTTATTATCGGCATCCTAGAAATTATAATCGACGTGGCGTTTTTTCAATTAATGAACCTAGCCCTACCGTTAGGGGTGTTAATCGCCCGGTTCCTTCTGGCTATAAATTAAATTCATGTGATCCTCAAGGTTTAGATCTAACAACGATTAGACCATTAACTACAATTGAGCGAAGTTATATCCAAACGTTTCCAAAGTCTTTCTATTTTGAAGGAACCAAAACTAATCTTGAGCAAATGATTGGTAATGCAGTACCTGTAAATTTAGCAAAATTTGTTGCCGATACTATCAATATTTATATCAATGAAGGTGTTCAGAGAGAGCTTACACTTTTTGAGTTAGATAATGATTTTGAAATACCCAAAAAAGTGCTCCATCGAACCTAGCTCATCTCGCAAAAAAAGAAAAGGGGGAGGGGCGAAAGATTTTTCGCCCCTAGGGGTTTAGAGGGTGGGTGCAGGATCGGATACTTCTGCTACTTCTGCGCTGATCTCTGGCTCAATGACAGGGTATGGAACGGGAACCCCATCGGAGACGAGGGGCAGGCGTTTATCGTAGAGGTTGAAGGATTCTAGGCAATCGTTAATGCCGGCGATCGCCTCATTATAGATCTCAATTTTTTCCTCCACTGCCCCTAAATCCTGCTCATTTTGGGCGATTTTTAACTTGGCCTCCTCCTCTAGGGTGCGTTGGAGATGAGCGCGGGCTTGATCATACTGTTGGAGAATATTGAGGCTGTATGTTTCCGCAAAGGGCAAGACCTGGGTTTTGAGCATTTGGTTCATGGCTTGGCGGAAATTGCGCTGCACCGTTGCCTCAACTTTGGGTTGGAAATCCAATTGCAGTAATTGCCGGATCGCCGGTTCAGCGTTGACAATACTTTCTGCCCCGTAGGTTTCGGAGGTTTGGTGCAGGGTTTGGCGGAATTGATAGATGGAGAATGTGCCTTCATCGTAGAAGCGGGGACTTTCACGCACATAGCGATCGCACTCCCGTTTTGCCTCATTGGTCATCAAAAGCAGCAATTTCTCCTCTAAACTTTTTAGCTGTTGTTCTAAACCGCCATCATTGCCCAACAGCCGATAAAGTTCCCGGTAAGCCTCGGTTTTTTTGACGGACTCCAAAAGACGTTGACAGGAATTTTTGAGGACAATTTCGGAGAACTTGACCAGCACATCTTCCAATTCATTGGCTAGCGTATACAATGCCTCCACCAAGACCGCCAAAAATGGAGCCGTAGCATTGCGGCGATGGCTTGCTGTTGCTTTTTTATAGGCATTCAACACGGAAAAATAACGCAGCAATTCCTCCAAACGCTGTAGCATTTTGTTTTTCAGATCGTCAAAATCTTTCTCAAAATGAGCATCCTCATTGGCAATGATGCGATTCACCTGATTGGCAAAATACTGCTCAAAGCTGTAACCGATATCCTTCAGCTTTTGATTGAGGCGATCCACTTCCCGTGCTTTCATTGCGTCAATTTCACGGGGTTCGCTGCTGAGACGCTGCCGCTGGTTTTGATAGTGCTTTTGTAAATCAATACAGATCGGTTGCAGATCATCAGCTAAGGCCGCAAACAGTTGGGGGCGTTTCTCCGTGGTCAGGTAGCGGGTAATTCCTTGACGGAACGTTTCAATGCCGCTATCTTCGATTAGTTTTTCCAGTAAAGGATGGCCCCATTCCGTCAAAAGCCGTACATAATTTTCATTGGGGCTGTCATAACCATTGACGGAAACGAGGAAATTGCTGCGGGCCAACTTGCCAGAATTAGAGCAGTAGTTATTGAAACTGCTGACAAATTGCGGCGTTTGTTCCTCACCACCCAAGCTTTTCACCCTTTGGGCAAAAATCGAATCTAAACCGAACCGATCTACGCTGCTGGTTTGCTTAACTTGACTGCCATAAAATCCCAACAGGCCACTGGTTTTATAAATCCGGCTCGTGTCGCGGAAATCACTTTGAATTAATGCCTCCAACCGTTGGCGCAATTCGTCATTATACCAAGTTTCATCGATGCGATTGAAAACATAAAAAACGCGGTCGCGAATACTGGGATTATCGCGCATTTTGTCCAACAGTTCCGTTTCTTCACTGGTCATATCCCCCGCTGAAGCCGGTTTTAATACCGTCACCACCGCTGAAGTATCAGAATGCTCAATTTTTTTATAGGTGAGTTGGGCATCCTTTTTAACCGGCGCATCAATGCCGGGCATATCCACCAACACATTGCCATCCTGTAATAGGGGATGATGGCAATAGTATTCCAACCGTTTCAACACCGCGCTATTGCTCCCCCGCCGCGCATAACTGGCGGCTTCGGTGAGGTTGGAGAAATTGAATTGCTCCATGGAATAGGTGGCACTTTGCACCGAATGGATGCGATCGCGGTTGTGTTCGTAGCCTTCCAAAAGGAGGGCGAGGGCCTTCGCCTGTTTCGCCCGGTCGGATTTGGTTTCCCCCCCTTCTCGCTCAATAATTTTCTGACAGCCCCCCTTGAGGAGGTCGCGGGCTGCGCCATCGTTAATGTTAATCGTGGCAATTTGGAGGCGATCGCACAACACTTGTAACTGTTCACGAATTTCCACCTCACTGAGGAACGTCAGCACCACCCGCTCGGCGTTGGGTTCCGCATAATGGATATAACATTCCGTGCCGGTGGCGTGGCCCTCCGCACTGTAGAGCAATTCCCGCTCCAGGAGGGCATTGATCAGCATCGACTTCCCGGCACTGAAGGCCCCGGCAAAGACAATTTCAAACTTGGGGGCGATCGCTTTTTGCAAAGCAGTCTCGACGGCGGTGGTGTCGCGGCGCAGATCGGGATCCTGTTGCAAAAGTTCAAGAATACTACTCACTTGGGCATTGAGGTCAGCGCAAGCGGGATGTTGTTGGAGAGTCATCACTACCTAGATGGTTGATTATATTCGGTTCTACAACGGTGTAGAAACGGTTTTCTCACACTCTGGGGGACGGGAATCGCCACCGCAAGCGATCGGCTCACACCCCAGGGGTGATCTTGACCATTAACCCCCCTTGATCAGGGGATTAATTTTTCCTAACTCTGAAGATCCGTTGCAACGTTATCATGGGAAACATGATGGGGAAGTTCTCGTGCCAAACTAGAAGATGGGACGGCAGGCGATCGCCCCAAGCCCCTCTCACGGTGAAGTGTTAATGTCCCAGATTGAAATTAGATCGAGGCTGGCCAACACCCAACCAGTCCACAGCAGCCCCGCTATTCACCACCCCCGCCGCAGGGTGATTAGCGAAAGTGCTCTTGGTCTGGTGTCCACCCGCAGTTTTCCCGCCATTGTCGGCACAGCGGATATGATGCTCAAGTCTGCGGGGGTGATCCTTGTGGGCTATGAAAATATTGGCAGTGGTTACTGTACGGCGATTATTCGCGGCAAAACCGCTGATGTGCGCCTCGCTGTGGAGGAGGGGGCGCGAACCGCTGAACAGTTTGGCCAGTTGGTTTCTAAAATGGTGCTGCCTCGCCCCCTGCCCAACCTAGAGGCGATTTTCCCCATCGGCTCGAAATATTTTGAACTGGAGCAGGAGCAACGGGGCCACAGTCGCCTCAGCAATCAATCTTTGGGATTGTTGGAAACGCGGGGTTTTCCGGCGTTGGTGGGGGCCTGCGATGCAATGCTGAAGGCGGCGGATGTGCATTTGGCGGGCTATGAGAAAATTGGTGATGGCCTTTGTACGGCGATTATTCGCGGCACGGTGGCGAATGTGGCGGTGGCCGTTGATGTGGGGATGCATGAAGCGGAGCGCATTGGCGAGTTTAGTGCGGTGATGGTAATTCCCCGACCTTTAGAGGATTTGGAACATACGCTACCCGTGGCGGATCATTGGATCGAGAAACCCGATCCCCTGCCAGTGCTGTTGCCCAAGGAAAAACAACAACGGGAAAAATCCCGCTTGGCTTTGCCGGAGTTGGAAAAAATTCCTTTACGGCGTTTGGAGCAACCGGAAATGGTGGCGGAAGAACGAGGAAAACCCGTTGCGAAAGAACAGCGTGAAGCGATCGCCCCTGACGACGAGACCGAATAGATCTGAATTGCTGATCCTGGGGGGAATCCTCGCCCTGGGCCTGCTGTTGCGATTTTGGCAATTGGACAGTAAGCCCCTATGGGTGGATGAGGTGATCACGAGTATTTTTAGCCTCGGTTTGGGGTTTGAGGATATCCCCACGGCTGAATTGTTGCCGGTGGAGGCGATCGCCTCCCTTTTCCAATACAACCCCACGACTTGCCCAGCCATTGCCGCCCGTTTAGCCAGTCAATCCACCCATCCCCCCCTCTTTTTCTGCTTGCTTCATACTTGGCTGGGTTGGGTCGGTGTGGAAAATTTGGCTTGGGCGACGCGGAGTTTTGCGGCCCTGTGGGGTGGGGGGGCGATTGTGGCGGTCTATGGGCTGAATCGTTGGGCGTTTTCAGTGCGGGCGGGCCTGACGGGTGCGGCATTGATGGCCCTTTCTCCCTTTGCGGTTTACCTCTCCCAAGAAGCCCGCCACTACACATTACCCCTCGTCTTTTTAACCCTAGCCCTAGCGGCTCAAGTTAGGGTTCAACAACAATTGAGCGCGAAAAAATCGCCCCTGATGGCTTGGGCATTTTGGGGGGGGATGAGTGCATTAGCCCTATTTAGCCATTATTTTTGCCTCCTGGCCCTTGTGGCCCAACTGCTCACCTTCGCCCTGTTTTGGGGCCGATTTCGCCCTCCCTTCAACAGGTCAACCCTAGCCCAAGGTTTCGCCCTCTATCTTCTGCCCTATCTCTTCCTGATCCCTTGGTGGCCCGCCTTTTGGGGCCATTTCCATAGCCCCACCACCGGCTGGCTCTCTCCCCCCACGGGCTTCGCCCCCTTGGGGCAAACGGTGGCCAGTTGGATTGTGATGCTGTTTGTGCCGCCAGTGGAGGGGCAAGGGGTGATTGTGCAGGGGGCGATCGCCCTCCTGAGCCTCGCCATTCTCGCCGTGCTGATCCACCAAACCCGCCAAGGGTGGCAGGCCTTAGGCCCTTCCATGGAGCGGTTCACCCTCGCCACAGTGGTGATAGTGGTGGTCGTGGAATATTTCGCGCTGATCTACGGGTTGGGCAAAGATATCAGCATTGCCCCCCGTTATCATTTCGTCTATTTTCCAGCGGTCTGTGCTTTGCTGGGGGCAACTTGGGGGACGCAATCCCGGCGGTTTCAGGGGTTTGCCGCTGCGGTGTTAACCCTCAGTAGCCTCTGTGTGGTTTATAATCTCGCCTTCCAAAAACCCTACCTTCCGGATCAGGTGGCGGCTCAATTTGATCAAGACCCCGAGCCGGTGATGGTGATGATGGCCTATCGCAATACTTTAGAAATCGCTGTGGGGTTAAGCTATGGCTTGGCTCTAGGGGAACGTCGCCCCCCGGAACAAAAAGCCGATTTTGCCCTCTTGAGCTATGAGCAAGGTTATGAACAGGTTTGGGAAACCTTAGCGACATTCCCGATTGAGCCGGTGAGCCTGTGGGCGATCGCCCCCGGTTATCTCGACGATGCTTTTCCGGAAACCGTGGCCCTCACCCTGGATCAACGTTGTCAGATTGACCCGGATCAGTTTTATCGTCTGGGGTTTCCCTATCAGCGCTATCAATGTCACGACAATTCCTGAAAAACAAAAACACCACTAATAAATCCGGTGTAATCTGGTATAGATGTGAATGCTGTTGAACAACTGGATGGGTTTGGGCCGTTGCCCAAGCTTTGCCGCCGTTCCCCGACTTGATAGTCTTGTAAATTCTCTTATGAATAGCCTGCTCTCCGGACTTGATGATGTTGCACGCCAGATAACCGGTATGGATCGTAAAAAGAAACCTAAAATGCTTGTTGTCGATGACGAGCCTGATAATCTTGATCTGCTCTACCGCACGTTTCGGCGGGATTTTCGCGTCTTTAAAGCCGAGAGTGGTATGAATGCCCTCGAAGTTTTATCCGAAGAAGGAGAAGTCGCGGTGATTATCTCCGATCAACGGATGCCGGAAATGAAGGGGACGGAATTTCTCAGTAAGACCGTGCCGGATTTCCCCGATACGGTGCGGATTATTCTCACCGGGTTTACGGATGTGGAGGATTTGGTGGATGCGATCAACTCCGGCCAGGTCTATAAATACATCACTAAACCCTGGGATCCCAACGAACTCAAGGCAGTGGTGGATCACGCCGCTGAAACCTACGATTTGCTCAAACAGCGCACCGAGCAACTGGAGCGAGCGGAGGAGCAGGCGAAACTGCTGGCCATGATTGCGGATGTGGCTCAGGAAAGCCTGGATCAGCCCCAAAGCTTAACGGCCTTGGCGGCGGCCTTGGGGGAAAGCTTTTCCGCTGATGGTTGTATTCTCCGCCAGGTTGAAGGGGGCCAATTGGGGGCAGAGGGCCGCCATGATCAGCCCATTGCCATTGAGAGCGATCCCCTCTTCCAAACCGCCCTCTCAACGGGGAATACGCAAGTGTGGGTGAATTCCGCCACCACTCCCCCGCCGGAAGGGTCAGAGTACGAAGCGGCAGGCTTGCAAGTTCATCTCGTTTTGCCTCTGCATTATCGGGAAAATTTGATCGCGCTGTTGTCGTTGCAGTGGGGGCGATCGCCTAAACCCAATGAGGAGGAAATCCACCTCATTCACCTTGCCGCGCAGCAAGTTGTACTGGCTTTGGCCGCCTTGGGATAAGTATGGTAAAAACTCCCCAAGCGGACGCGGTGCAGGCGTTGTTTAACCGCATTGCCCCCGTCTATGACGACCTCAACCACCAGTTAAGCTGGGGGTTACACCGGGTTTGGAAAAAAATGGCGGTCAAGTGGGCGGCTCCCCAAAGGGGCGATCGCGCCTTGGATCTCTGCTGTGGCAGTGGCGATCTCGCCTTCCTTTTAGCGGAAGCGGTGGGGCCGCAAGGGGAAGTGATCGGCGTAGATTTTTCCGTGGCTCAATTAGCCGTAGCCGCAAATAGGGGGGGCGATCTCTATCCCCAAATCACCTGGCAAGAAGGGGATGCTCTCGCTATTCCCGCCCCCGATGCCTATTTTGACTGCGCCACCCTCGCCTACGGCCTGCGCAACGTCACCGACATTCCCCGCTGCTTAGGGGAACTGCACCGCGTCCTCAAACCCGGCGGCCGCGTCGCCATCCTCGACTTCCACCGCCCCCAAAACCCCTGGATCCAGCAATTCCAAACCTGGTATTTGGATCAAGTGGTTCTACCCACGGCCACACAATTCGACCTCAAAGCAGACTACGCCTACATTGCCCCCAGCGTCGAACGGTTCCCCACCGGAGCCGAACAGATCCACCTAGCGCAAGGGGCCGGCTTTTGCCAAGCTGTGCATTACCCCATCTTTGGTGGGATGATGGGGGTATTAGTTGCCCAAGCCGCCGCGTAACCACCTGTGGATCCTGCAAATCTCTGGCTGATCCTCATCCCCCCCATTGCTGGGGGTGTGATTGGCTATTTCACCAATGATCTGGCTATTCAGATGCTGTTCCGTCCCTACAAACCTTTATTTGTCGGGAAATGGCGCGTCCCCTTCACGCCGGGTTTAATCCCCGCCAATCAGGAGCGGTTAGCGCAACGGGTGGCCGATACGATCATGGGTTCGCTCCTTACCCCTGGGGAATTGCAACGGCTCACCCAGCGATTACTCCAAAAGGAAAGAGTACAGGAGGCCTTACTCTGGTTTTTACGCTTGGCCCTGAAACAGGTACAGGCGGAGCAGGAGCAAAAGACGGCGATGATCCTGGCTAATATTCTCCGGGATCTGTTTAGTGGTTCGCTGCCTCGGCTGTTGCGGGCCTTGGCGCGGCAAGAGGATTTTTTAGCGGAGCAAATTAACTATATTTTTGATCAGGTGGTGTTGGAGTTCCAACTGACGGATCCTCAGGCGCGGCAGTTGGCGGATTGGGTGTTACAGGTGATGGTTCCCCCAGATGTGTTACGCCAGGCATTAATTGAGTTTCTCACCGATCGCAATATTCAAATCATTGATGAGGGGCTACGGGAAAAAACCAGTGGTACAACCTGGGTGGTGGCCAATTTATTTGGGGTGCGCAATTCCCTAGTGCGGTTGCGGACGTTTTGTTTGGATGAGAAGGAAATTACCAATGCACGGCTGAAGGAGTTGGTGTTGTCGTTGGAGGTGCGCGATCGCCTCCGGTTTTGGTTACAGGAATTATCCCTGCAAAATCTCCCCTTAAGCACGGTGCGCCAATTGCGCAAAACCACCCGCGACACGATCCGGATCTACATCCAAGAGCGGGGGGGGGATTTGTTGGAGCAGTTGAGTGCTTCGGTGGATTGGGATAGTTTGGCGAAAATTTTGCTGAAGCGGTTGCGGGATTCGGAGGTGTTGAAAACTTCGTTGGAAACGGTGAGTTGGGAACTGGCTTTATTATTGGAGCGGTATTTAGAGGAGGAGTTAGAATTGCTAGTGGCGAAGATTCTCCCCATTCTCTCCCTCGATCAGGTGATTGTGGAGCGGGTGATGGCGACAACTCCGGCGGAGTTGGAAAGTACGGTGCAGGGGATTGTTAAAAGTGAATTACAGGCGATCGTTAATCTGGGGGGAATTTTGGGGTTAGTGATTGGGGGGTTACAGTCGGTTTGGTTGTTATTACGCTAGGGCTTGGTTGCGGAATCTTCTCAAGATCTAGCTGGGATGGATCAGGGACGGGATTTGAGCCAGATTTCGAGGTCGGAGATGGTTTCGAGATCGAAGATCGCTTCGCTCAATGTGGCGATATCTTCAGCATTGAGGTCAAAAATTTGGGTTTGAAGCGGTTCAGGGATTGTCCCCAGTTTGCGGGTGAGTAGACGAAGAATTAAGGCTTGCTGGCCCTCCTGTCGCCCCGCTTCGCGTCCTTCTTCGCGTCCCTCCTCACGCCCTTCTTCTCGTCCCTCTTGGCGGGCTGTGTCGATGACATTATTCAAGTCTCGATAATACTTCAAACTGTTTTCATAACTATCCTGTTCTGGGCGGGAAAGGTTGGCCAGTTCTGCGACTTCAAAGAGTTGGTTAAAGATGGGGTCTTGTTGGAGGAGTTGGGGGCGATCGCTCATTTCTGCAAGATGCCGCAACACAAAGAGCCACTGATCGAGGGGAGTTTCCAGTTCTTCGAGGGTTTTGGTGAATTTGGGGAGTTCGATGTAGATAAATTGCAGTTTTTCGTAGAGTACGCGGCAATGTTGATCTTTGAGTTTGACGATGTGAATTAAGTCAGGCTCTTGTTGATGTTCTGCAAAGATAAAGTCAAGAATACCCACGGTATAGATGGCAGCTAATTGATAATTCCATTCACCTTTTTGGGCTTGGTCTTGAATGGGAAAGCTGGCGTAGTAAATGCTGCGATCTTTGAAGAAGTTTTGTTTGGCTTTTTGAATTTCAACGATGAACCGCTGGCCGTTGGTGGCTTGGCAATAGATATCGAAGATGGCTTTACGGTCGAGGGGGGTGTTGCCGAGGTTTTCGGTGTTTTTGTAGGTGAGGTCTTGGATTTGGTGGTGGGGGGGAAGGAGGGTATTAAGGAAGGCAATGGCGAGGGCTTTGTTGGCTTCGGTGCCGAAGATGCGTTTGAAGCCGAAGTCGGTGAGGGGGTTGATGTAGCGGTCTTGGAGGTAACTCATGGGGGGTTAACCGATGCTGGTTTTGAAGGTAGCGGGGTTGGGGGGTGAGCTAGACCAGGAGCGATCGCTTCCTGTCAACGAGCCATCTAACTTGATCCCAACTTAACCCAAGCCCACATCAACGACGAGTAAGCAGGTTATTCTTCTGTGGAAATAATCGCTGCTACGGGAATCGTCAGATCGGGAAAAGCGAGGGGTGAAATTGTGCCGGTGGTGAGGGTGATTTTAGAACCGTATTCCTCGCCCTTGGGTTGACGGTGAATGATTAATTCCCCAGTTTGTAAATTCACCAGCCAATATTCGGGAATTCCCGCTTCAGCGTAGAGATGATATTTCAGGGTTGAATCTTTCTCTAGGCTACTGTTGGCGTATTCAATCACCCAGAAAATATTTTCAGGATAGGGGTGATGCTTAAGATATTCACGACCGAGGGGGGCCACAATCGCAATATCGGGTTCCGGTTCAGAATCATTGGGGAGGGTGATGGGTTTGGCGGGACTGACGAGGGCGCGATCGCCTAAAATCCGAGCCAAATAAGCTCCGGCTGTACGGCTGAAATAAGCATGGGGTTCACCTTCTGGGGGCATAGGAACAATTTCTCCGGCAAGTAACTCCACAGGACGATCAACAAATAGCCCCGCTTTAATCATCTGATGATAATCGTCCAAACTCCATTTCAGCGTTGAGAGTGCCATGCTTCCTCCCCAAGGATTCGATTGATTCTAAATGATTGATCGGCTGTCGGTATTTTGACCTGTGATTAGACGAGATGATCTGTTTCAGATCAAAGCAGATCTCGGACATCGGCAACGGCTCCCTGAATGGCAGCAGCGGCCACCATGGCGGGACTCATGAGCAGCGTGCGGCCTTGGGGGGAACCTTGGCGGCCTTTGAAATTGCGGTTAGAAGAAGAGGCGCTGATTTGATCTCCTTGGAGCTTGTCCGGGTTCATTGCCAAACACATCGAACAGCCCGCTTCCCGCCATTCAAACCCGGCAGCTTGGAAAATCGTATCTAACCCTTCCGCTTCCGCCTGTTGTTTGACCCGCTCCGAACCGGGAACCACAAACGCCTTCACATTGGGGGCTACCTTGCGCCCTTGGGCAACCTTGGCGGCTTCCCGCAGGTCACTGATCCGGCCATTGGTACAACTGCCGATAAAGCAAACATCAACCGCCGTTCCCTTAATCGCTTGACCCGGTTGCAGTTGCATATAGCGATAGGCTTCTTCAGTGAGGGGGCGATCGCCCTCCCCAACCATCTCCAAACTGGGAATCATCTCATCCACACCAAGGCCCTGGCCCGGGGTAATTCCCCAGGTAATCGTCGGGGCAATGTCCGCCGCATCAAACTTCACCACATCGTCATATTCCGCATGGGCATCGGAACGCAGACTTTCCCACCAAGCCACCGCCTGCTCCCAAGCCTCGCCCTTGGGGGCAAAATCTCGCCCGTTCAGGTAGTCGTAGGTGGTTTGGTCGGGGTTGACATAGCCGCACCGCGCCCCCCCTTCGATGGACATATTACAAACGGTCATCCGCTCTTCCATGGACATCGCCTCTAGGGTCGTTCCGGCAAATTCGTAGGCATAACCCACGCCGCCGTTTACGCCCAATTTGCGGATAATATGCAAGACCACATCTTTGGCATAGACACCAGGGGCCAGCGTTCCATTCACTTCAACGCGACGCACCTTTAATTTTGCAAGGGCCAGGGTTTGGGAGGCGAGGACATCGCGGACTTGGGAAGTGCCAATGCCAAAGGCGATCGCCCCAAAGGCCCCATGGGTGGAGGTGTGGGAATCCCCACAGGCCACCGTCATGCCCGGTTGGGTGAGGCCCTGTTCTGGGGCGATGACATGGACGATGCCTTGATTGCCAGAACCAACGTTATAAAACCGGATGCCATGTTCCTGACAACTTTGCTCTAGGGCTTGGATCATTTCTTCCGCTAAGACATCCACAAAGGGGCGGGATTGGTCTTCCGTGGGGACAATGTGATCGACGGTGGCGACGGTGCGCTCTGGGAAGAGAACGCTGAGGTGGCGATCGCGCATCATCCCAAAGGCTTGGGGACTGGTGACTTCATGGATCAGGTGGAGGCCAATAAAAAGCTGGGTTTGTCCCGATGGCAATGTCCCGACGGTGTGCAGATCCCAAACTTTATCGAACAGCGTACCCTTACTCATAAAACCAACCCGTAAAATCAATAAAACAGGGTTTAAACCCCAGAGATCATCAAATTATATCGTTATTCTGAAAGATCATGCTAGAATACGCCACTGTACGCGGACGTGGCGGAATTGGTAGACGCGCTAGATTTAGGTTCTAGTGTCCTTGGCGTGAGAGTTCGAGTCTCTCCGTCCGCATTCAATCCCTAGGGATGACCGCCCTTGCCCAGCGGAATCCCGATCTGGAATTCCTGAGGGGTAGGAATGGCAACGCCCCCCTTAATTGTCCACGGGGACGAATTCGTACCCGAAACTGGTGCGGGTTCCTGCTTGGATTTTGACGAGTTGGACGGCTTGGTTGCGATCGCCTGAGGGTAAAAATCGCACTTCTCCCGCCGAGCCGGGGGCGACAAAATCACTTTGCCCTAGGGCCGCTTTAACTCCGGCTCGATTGGGGCTGCGGCCAATGGCGGCAACGAGAGCTTGGGTAGCATCGTAGGCCATGGCGGTACGCCAATTCACTTCACCGCCCCAAAGCTGTTGGGCTTCTTTCGGAAAGGCAGCCCCCGGATTGCCAAGGATATGCCAGGGAATCGCCACCACCATGCCCGCCACATTGCCGCCTCCCTTTTGCAACACCTCAGCGGAGTAGGCATCATCTCCAGCTAACAGGGGTAGACGATTTTGATTGGCTGCGGCAATGGCGATCATCTGATCGATCACCGCTGAACTGGGGGCAAGCATCAACACCTCAGCACCAGCGGCGATCGCCTGTTGTAGGGCATTTTGGGCATTAAACCCACTGCTGGCCAGGTCAAATTCCCCCACCACATTGCCCCCCTGGCCGAAGAGATCGGTGGTAAAGACGTTCTTAATCGACTGACTATAGGCGCTTTGGCTGTTGTAAAACACCGCTGCCCTTTGCTTTTGGAGGCGGTTGAGTTGATATTGCGCCAAAGCACTGCCAGCAAAGCGATCGCTCGGCACAGTGCGGAAAATATAATCGCCAGCGGTGGAGAGTTCCACTGAGGTACTGGTGGGGGAAATCATCGTCAGCCCCCCCGCTTCGTACACCGTCGCCGCCGCCAGGGAGCTATCACTACTGTAATGGCCCACCACACCTAAAATTTCCGGATGATTGCTGACCAGAGTTTGAGCCACCTGGGCCACCACTTCGGGATCATCATCGTCATTAATGAGCAACACCTTGAGGGGAACGCCGTTAATGCCGCCGCTTTCATTGACGCTTTTTTGAGCTTGGGCCACACCCCGGAGTATTTCTTTCGCGATATTCATGGCGGGGCCGGCGGGAATGGCAACGGCGATCGCATAACTATTGCTCTGTTGTTCGGCCTTGAGGTTTTGCAGATAGATCAGAGCTTCAGGATCATTGGGGGATTGACTTAACGCGGCTTCGAGGAGGGTAATGGCGCGGGGCAAATCTCCCGATTTAACCGCTTCCACGGCAGCCTGTTTATTGGGATTGATGTCATCGGTGAGGATCTCTGCTCCATCACTGAAGCGACTGGCTTGGTTATTGCTGCTCAAGGGGGCAACGAGGCCACCCGTGGTAGAGGGATTATTAGCACGATTAAGGAACCACCAGCCGCCCCCGCCAATAATTGTGCCGGTTACGATAACGGAAATTAAGAGTGCTGCGGTTTCTTTTGCCTGTGCCATAGCGATCGCCACTGAGGGTTTTTTCTAGCCTAGCGAAGAATTTCCCCCAATCCCCCGAATCCTGGAAATCCGTTGAGATTTGTTACTGTCGGGGCGTTGGCGTAAGCCTGCCGGAGGCACAAAAATTTTTCGCCCCCTCCTTGGCACACCCTCTCCTAGATTGCTGCCAATTCTGCCGTCAACCGCGCCCAAGCCGCCGCCGGATCCGGGGCATGGGTAATCGGCCGGCCAATCACTAAATAATCTGCCCCCGCTTGGAAGGCTGCTGTCGGAGTCATCACCCGTTGCTGATCTTGAGATTGCGCCCAGGCGGGGCGAATGCCGGGACAAACCAGGGTTAAATCTGGGCCGCAGAGTTGCCGCAGGGGGGCCGCTTCTTGGGGGGAACAGACAATGCCGGGAATGCCAGATTCCTGAGCCAGCAGCGCCAACTTCAGTACATATTCCGGTAATTCGAGGGGGATGTGGAGATCAAAGGCCAGATCGCGACTGCTCAGACTGGTGAGCAACGTGACGGCAAGGAGTTGGAGGCGATCGCCCGCCACTTGGGCTAGGGATTGCTCTAGGGCAACACGACCCGCTGGCGCATGGACGGTGAGAAAATCCACCCCATAGCTTTGGGCCGAACGCACCGCCCCGGCCATGGTGTTGGGGATGTCATGGAGTTTGAGATCGAGAAAGATTTTTTTCTGACGTTGGTTCAATTCCTGCAAGATCGCCGGGCCAGCGGCAATAAATAACTCTAGCCCCACTTTCCAAAAGGCAACTTCCGGCAACTGATCCAGCAAAGTTAAGGCCGATACTGGACTGGGGACATCTAAGGGGACAATAATGCGATCGCTCAAAACCATAATTTATTTTTCTCGGTAGTTAATGATGGTAGGGGCGAAAAATTTTTCGCCCCCCCCTAGGCCCGAAGGCGAATAAACTTCTTCTTACCCACCTGCAACACCTTACCGTTTAAATCCTCAGCGGAAGAAAACTCTAAATCTACAGCGGTGAGGCGATCGCCATCTAAACGCACACCGCCCCCCTGAATTTGGCGACGGCCCTCGCCACTACTGGCACAAAGCCCCGCAGCATTAAGCAGATAAAAAGCCTTAACGGGAAAAGTAATGCCCGCCAGGGAAAATTCCGGCACGGCATCCTCTCCCGCCTGTTGCCCCTGCACCAGAGCTTGGGCCGCCCCCTGGGCCGCCAACGCCGCCGCTGGGCCATAATATTGCCCGACAATATCAAGGGCTAACTGCTTTTGCGCCTCACGGGGATTAGGGGGCAACCGTTGCAAATCCAGGCCGGTTAACAGTTCAAAATACTGAGACAGTAAAGCATCGGGGGTTTTTTCCAGCTTGGAATACATCGTCAGGGCATCTTCCGTTAGCCCCACATAGTTATTGAGGGACTTGGACATTTTATTGACCCCATCAAATCCCAGCAACAACGGCAACAACAGGCAAAATTGCGGCCGTTGCCCAAAATGCCGCTGCAAATCCCGCCCCACCAGCAAGTTAAATTTCTGATCCGTTCCCCCCAATTCCACATCCGCCTCCACCGCAACGGAATCATAGCCCTGCATCAGGGGATACATAAATTCATGGAGATAGATCGGGTTTTCCTGTTTGTAGCGTTCACTAAAGCCCTCTTTGGCCAGCATTTGCCCGACGGTCATCGTCGCCAGCAACTTCAAAATCTGATGTAAATCTAAATCCTTGAGCCATTCAGAGTTGTAGCGAATTTCTAAGCGGCCGGGGGTCTCAAAATCGAGAATGGGGCGGAGTTGATCCAGATAGGTTTGGGCATTGGTTTTCACCTCTGCGGGGGTGAGTTGGCGGCGTACCTCTGATTTACCCGTAGGGTCGCCAATTTGGGCGGTAAAGTCACCGATGATCACCACAGCGGTATGGCCGGCATCCTGAAAGGCCCGCAACTTGCGGAAAGGAATACTGTGGCCAAGATGGAGATCTGAGCCGGTGGGATCAATGCCCAGCTTGATGCGGAGGGGGCGATCGCTCCTCTGAAGCCGGGTGATTAAATGATCCTCCGGTTGAGGATTTTGCCATTGATCAGGAAAAATTTCCTGAGTGCCTCGTTGCAGCCAAGCAAAATCAGCGGAGCCACCAGCATCAAAATCACGGTTTACCAAAGGCATTGCATTGTTGATTGAAGGGTTAAAGCCCCCCAGGAATCAGGAAGCCTGGGAAGGGTCAAGTCAAAGGGATGAAGCCTGTGCAAAATTTTTCGATACACTTTAAACCAATCCCCAGGATCTAACGATAAGATACAGGGAGTAAACACGCAAAGCTTGTCACTGGGGTGACTTTATGTTACGTCTAGTCGGATATGCGGAGTGTTTTTGAGGGTCAAGGGTAGAGATAACTGGTTTTGTTGAGAGGGGTTATCAGTCCTTAATCCCTTCCCCAATCGGGGGATTGGCTCTCAAATCTCCCCTATCGATCAAGAAAATGTTACGCCCATCATCGATGAGCAACAGCGTGGATTAACGACATAACTTGTCAATATTGTGAGTGAGGACGTGAAGTAACTGTGGCGACTAGCACTGTTCGGAAAAAACAGGATTCCCAGCATTCCCCAAAAAACTCTGGAAATTTTATCTTAGGGGTAGCCAAAGTAGCAGGCGGGACGGTGTTGGGAGTCACCATGTTGGCCAGTTCTGTGATTGCTGGCGGTCTTGTGGGTTTAGCCCTCAGCTTCCGCAATCTTCCTGATGTCCGAGTTTTAAAAAACTACGTCCCCACAGAAACCACCTACATCTACGATATCAAGGGCAAAATCCTGGACAGTATGCATGGTGAGCATAATCGCGATGTAATTAAGCTCGATGAAGCCTCCCCCCACCTCAAGCGGGCTGTTCTGGCCATTGAAGATAGTCACTTTTACCACCACGATGGCATCAACCCCAACAGTATTGGTCGCGCCTTAGTGGTGAACTGGCGTAGCGGCGGTGTCGTGGAAGGGGGGTCTACGATCACGATGCAGTTGGTGAAAAACCTGTTTTTGGCGCGCGATCGCACCATCTCCCGGAAATTGGCCGAAGCGGTCTTGGCGATGCGCATTGAGCAGATCTTCACGAAAGATCAAATCCTGGAGATGTACCTCAACAACATTTATTGGGGTCACAACAGTTATGGCGCTGAAACCGCTGCCCAAAGCTATTTTAAAAAATCCGCCGCTGATCTCAACCTTGCCGAAGCAGCGGTGATGGCAGGCTTGATCCAAGCCCCTGAGGATTACAGCCCCTTTATCAACTACCAAGAAACCAAGCGTCGGCAAAAGTTAGTCTTAGACCGGATGGAAAAGCTGGGGTGGATCACCGCCGCTGAATCAAAAGCAGCGCGAGAGGCCCCGTTGATGGTGGGTCAACCCACCGCCTGGAAAACCAGTGAACTGCCCTACATTACCGAGGCAGTGATTGCAGAACTGCAACGCCGTTTTGGCGAAGACGCGGTGATGAAAGGGGGAATGCGGGTGCAAACCACGGTGGATTACAATTTCCAGCGCATGGCCGAAGATACCGTAGCCCAAGCTCATCAACGCCTCCGCAATCGTGGCTTATACGCTGATCAGGTGGCTTTGGTGGCGGTGGATCCCCGCACCCACTTTGTCAAGGCTTTGGTGGGGGGGGTGAACTACAAAGAAAGCCAGTTTAACCGCGCGATCCAATCCCTCCGGCAACCGGGTTCTGCCTTTAAACCCTTTGTGTTTTATGCTGCCTTTGCCAGTGGCAAATATACCCCCGGTTCCGGCATTGAAGATGCACCGGTACGTTACCGCGATGGCTCCGCCTTTTATGAGCCGAAAAACTATGGCGGGACATTTTCGGGCAGCGTTTCGATACGGGATGCCTTGGTGCGATCGCTCAATATTCCGGCGGTGAAATTGGGCCAAGAAGTTGGCCTCGATAAAGTCATTGAAATTTGCCGCACCCTAGGGATTAAAAGCCCATTGGATCCCGTGGTTTCACTGCCCTTAGGTTCCATTGGTATGACCCCGATGGAAATGGCCGGGGCCTATGCCACCTTTGCCAGTAATGGCTGGCATTCAGAGCCAACGATTATTGTCCGTGTCACCGATAGCAGCGGCAACATCATCCTCGATAACACGCCTCAACCCCGTCTCGTCCTCGATCCTTGGGCCACGGCCTCTTTGAACGCATCCCTCACTGGGGTATTGGAGGGGGGAGGAACGGCTCCGGGGGCGAATTTGGGCCGTCCCGCTGCGGGGAAAACCGGAACCACCAGCTCTGAGCGAGATGTGTGGTTTGTGGGCTATGTGCCTCAGCTATCGACGGCGGTATGGATTGGGAACGATAACTATCGTCCGTTGGGGAAAGGGGTTACAGGGGGGGGCTATGCTGCGCCGATTTGGCGTGAATTCATGATGGAGGCCCTCAAAAATGAGCCGGTGCTCCAGTTCCCCGCCGCCTCAAAATTCCCCCGTCCTAAAAATTAAACACCGCATTCAACAAAACCTTCCCAACCATGGCGCGGAAAACACCTCGGATTTTCATCCCCCCCGAAGTACGGCAATTTGTATTTAATCGGGATGCCCATACCTGTCAAGGGTGTGGCAGTCAGCAAGAACTCCAGGTGGATCACATCGTTCCCCTGGCAAAGGGGGGGAGTAATGATCTGAGTAATCTCCAAACTTTGTGCCGTGTTTGTAATCAGCGGAAAAAGCACTACATTGATCCGCGTTTTAAACGCCATTTTCAGTAGATCGGCGGGCAGACTTTAGTCCACAATAGGCACAATTACTGACTAAAGTCCGCAATCCGCACGATGACCATATTGAATAATGCAGGTCAAGTCTATATTGAGGCGGAGTTAATTTCCTTGGCGAGCCAGAGGGGCCAGAGGAGGGATTGCTGAATCCGGTCTGCGCGGGGGGCGATCTGATGGCGACGGCAATTCTCGGCTTTGATGGCCAGGTAGCAGACAGAGCCAGAAAAAAGGTAGGTTGCGGAGGCGGTGGTGAGCAAAAAAATCAACATAACAGATCTCCCAAAATCAAGGAATGTTCACAATTTCATGGCAAAGCAAGAAGCACCTTGAATAACAACAACCAAGGATTCTTGAGCGGAAATTGGGATGGTTTAGCGAGGTCAGAACGGGTAAAGTTCGACGAATACGACTGTGATGGAAGGATAGTAGAGGCTCACCAAGCCATCGTCTTGAAGAGCGACGGCTTGGATTGGTGATGACCCAACACTCAGAAAAATCACGGGTTAAGGATTAATCTTGAGTAACGATGATTTAGCAAAATGTTGGCACCGTTGTCCTGATGACTTTTATTGTAATGATCTCAATGGTGATTCTGCATGAGGGGTTACACCCAAAATTTCCATCAGGTCTGGTGCTTAAAATACGGGGGTTAACCGTATAAAGGCGGAGTAGAATTGTGCAAATGAGCGGTATTTAAAAATTGAAGCTGTTGATGAAGCATGGTGATTTTCGGTAAAGTCGCCCCGCCATTGTGGGCAAAACGGAGGGGATTGCCGACGATCGCCTCCAGTTCTAGGGGTTGCCCCCGGTCATAATCCAGCTTCATGCTGGTGAGATAGGGGGTCATGGCTTCCGTATGGGCGATCATGTGGGCAATCACGGCCGGGGTAATTTCACAACCGCAGGCGGCGGCTCCTTGGGCCACTTCCCCCATCAGGTCTTCCACTAAGGCACGGGTGGCGGGGTTGGCCATCAATTGATCGGTTTGGGCATTGAGCACCACCGATAGGCCGTTGTAGGGAATATTCCACACCAATTTTTCCCAGCGACTTTGCATCAGGTGGGGTTTGGGGTGAATTTCGATGCCAGCGGCGGTAAAGTCGGCGGCGATCGCCTCCACCATCGGCGTGATTCCTTGGGGGGCATAATCGGGGCCATACTGAGCGAGGGCGATGGCCTCATAGTCTAAATGGCGAATATGCCCCGGCCCCACTTTATTCGCACAGACAAAACAGAGGCCGCCGAGAATGGTCGTTTGGGGAAACTGTGCCGTTAATTGTGGCTCTACTCCTAGGCCATTTTGCAGGAGAACAAGGATTGTCTTTTCCCCGAGTAACGGCGGGAGAATGTGGGTAAGCTGATCATTCTGGGTAGCCTTGAGGGCCACCACCACCACATCACAGGGCGGCATTTGGCGCGGCTCCTGATAAACCTGCACCTGGGGTAGGACAAAATCGCCAAACACTGAATCGATCCGTAGCCCTTGGGTTTGAATCACCCCATAGTCACTCCGCGCCAAAAAATGGACATCATGGCCTGCCTTTTGTAAGCGCCCGCCATAGTAGCCCCCAATGGCTCCTGTACCAATGATTCCGTACCGTCTCACCTAGCCCCTCCAGATCCAACCTAAATCTGTGGGAGCCGGGAGCATCTCCCCCCGTAAATCGAGAATTGTCACCAGAAGGAGGTAGCCCAAAGCCAACAACACCGAGATTGCGCCGGTAATAATCGCTAAAATTTTGCCCTTATCCATTAATCTTGCTCTGGGGTAGATTTTTTGATTCTAATCTGAATGATGATCAAAACGCTACAACTTCCGAAAGTCAACACTCATCGGTCGTAAACTTTGGTTGCAAACAGTTCCATTTTCTAATTGAGGTGGTAGATTAGAAATTGAAGCAGGTGATGCTTCCCTGGCAGATAAAACAGTCAAGGTCACGTTAGTTTAGTAAGAGGTAAAACGCTGTTTCTTCTCCTGTCTGTCTCGTTCGATCTACAGAAGGGCAATCCGACATTACAATCAATCTTCCCTAAATAGCACATCGAGAGTCATACAACGTTTAAATAGTTTTGAATTTTAACGTTCGTAGCTCTAGGCAAGCTCAACTTAGGAAGTGGAAGTAAGATTGTAGACTGGGTTGTCCTTCTTGCTATGTTTGGAGGAACGGGGAATGGGAATAGGTTTTGAGAATTTGTGGTGATTTTGTCGGGTTGAAAAATTTTTCGCCTCTACGGGCTGGTATTTTCTTCTGGGTGGCGATCGCGCTTTGCTCGGCAGGGATTGCCCCAGGCCAACATCCCCGCTGGTAAATCATGCCATACCGTACTGCGGCCCCCCACGACGGTATTCGAGCCAATCATCACCCCCGCCGCCACAAAGCAATCCGTGGCTAACCACACCCCATTCCCAATCACAATCGGGGCGGTTTTGAGGGTGAAAGCGCGATCGCCCCAGTTATGGCTGCCGGTACAGAGATAGCAATCTTGAGAAATTACCGTATGGGAACCGATGGTGATGTGATCCAAGCTATACAACACCACATCATCCCCAATCCAACTGTAATCGCCAATGCTCACCTTCCAAGGGTAGGTAATCCGAGCCGTGGGGCGCAATACGACGCGCTGGCCAACTTTGGCCCCAAACCAACGCAGAACCTGACAGCGCACCCCACTCCAATTGTGGAGCGTTAAGGGAAACACCACCGCCTGCACCAACCACCAGAGCAAAATCACCACACCCGAACGACCCCGATCAAAATCCGATTGATCATAAAGGCTGAGATCAATCCAAGGGGGCGCATTAACATCAGGTCTATTCATGGGAGGATTTCGCCCCCACAGGGGGTAATGCTTGGGGAGTCACATTCAACTGGCCGCCAAACTGGCGTAACTCATAGAGCTTAATGCCAATATGGTATTCATACTGACTTAAAAGTCGGCCATAAATGTAGCCGGCCCGGCCATCTAAAAACCCAAAGCGCAGGATATAAAATAACAAAAAGCGCAAAAAGGGGCGAAAGGGCAACCGCACCCAAATCTTTTTTAAAAATCGTTTGCGCTGAACGGCATCGCCAAATAAATTGGCCCCAATGGTATTGTTTTCCCCTTGACCCGTGAGTAGGTTGTAGTAAACCCGTGCTTCCCAATTGGAATAGCGATTGTGGCGGGCTAGCCAATGGTAAATATCGCGAAAATCAATATGCAGCATATCTTCTTTGAGATAGCCGACTTGCCCCTCTAAAATCACATGCTCATGGACTTCATTATCCCCCGTGTTGGGAATATCTTCGGTGCTGAGATTTTCATAGCGGCCTTGTTTGTGGCGAAAGAGCCGGAGGTTCCAATCGGGGTATTTGCCGCCGTGGCGAATCCATTTGCCGAGGAAGTAGACGCGGCGATTGAGATAATAACCGGCATAGTCGGGGTTTTGAATGCGGTGGGCAATTTCATCCCACAGTTCCGGGGTAATGCGTTCATCACAATCGACAATTAACACCCAATCATTCCGGAACGACAGGTTTTCTAAAGACCAATTTTTCTTTTTGGGCCAGCGGCCATTAAAGTGAAATTGCACCACTTTTGCGCCTTGGGCTTCAGCAATGGCAATGGAGCGATCGCTGCTTTGGGAATCCACCACAAAGACCTCATCCGCCTGGGCGACACTGGCTAAACAGGCAGGCAGATTTAACTCTTCATTTTTAGCCGGAATGAGCACAGAAACGGGAATTTTTGGAAAAGTGGCATTCATAGGCCTGCTCGGCAGAAGATTAGGATTTAAACGACGGGGGAAATACCATGCCCCGTAAGGATGTGGTGAGATAGCCAATTTGGCCGTAGGCATAGACTAAATTATCGAACCTCAAGGCCGGATCAGCAAAATACTTGACTGCTTTATATAAGCCTCGAATGATCCGTTCCCCCCCTCGTTGAAACTGTCGGATTCCGCCGGTTCCCGCCAATTGCTCCCGGTAGGATTCACTCACCCCTTGCCACCAACCTCGTTTAATAAACCACCGTCGCTCTAAACGTTCGAGGGTGACGTGGTGGGCGACGAGGGCAGTGGGTAAATAGCGAACGTGCCATTTCTGTTTTAACGCCAATTCCGTCATCCGCAGTTCTTCATTGGAGAGCAAATTTTTCCCCACCCGACCGAGGTTGAGATCGAAGCCACCTATCTCCTGCCAAAACTGTCGCCGTAGAGCATAGTTGAGGCCCCTAGGGGTGAGGTTGGGTTGGGTGATGTTGCAGGGTTCAGGGCCGAGATCATAGGCTCCTAAATTTCCCGCTAACCCGGCGGAGAGCCAGGGGGGAGCGGTGCGGTTTTCGGGCCAGATGAGCGTGACTTTGCCCCCGGCGATCGCCAACTGAGCATCCTCGTCAAACCCCGCCATTAAGGCCGTCAGCCAACCGGGGGAGGCGATGGCATCGTCATCGAGATAGGCGATGATCTCCCCGCTCGTTTCCCTTGCGCCGCGATTCCGCGCCACCGATAGCCCTAGCTCTCCCTCATAGACATAGCGGAGCCGGGGATGGGGGAGGCGGGCCTCAACGACAGCGCGGGTGCGATCGCTCGACCCATTATCGACCACCAACACCTCATAGTCGGGATAATCCTGCGCTAACAGGCTATCAATGGCTTTGCCAAGGTAGTCAGCGCGGTTGTGGGTGCAGATGATTGCTGCAATGGACATGGGGGAGTAGGAAGTGGGACGTGGGAAGTGAGGGGTTTAACCCCTTTTACCATGATTGACGGCAGAGGAAAGATTTTTCTCCCAGGAACAATAAAGCTTTTTAGTTTAGCGTTTAAGCCTTCAGGCGACTATGAACGAGAACGAGAGTTTCCGCGATTTGGCTGAGACGTTGCTCTAAATTGTGCTTTTTTTTCAGGAGTTGGCGGAGTTTTTGATAGCGAGCAATGGCCATACTCACACTGGCGACCTGTTGGGGGGGGCAAGCCTTCGACCAAATGCGGCCTTCGCGATCGCGGCCGCAGAGGCGATAACCGGGGCGGGGAAATTCATAGCTGACGTTATTGCCATAGTTGGCTTCAATTTGGGCCCGGGCGCTGGGGGGCAAGGTTTTACTGGGGTCTGGATCTTGGCATTCCAACCAACCATCCACCATCGGCCCTTCAAGGTAGAGGTTTTGGATCTGCATGAGAATTTGTTTTAGCTCCCGTTGCCAGCCGACGATCACCGCTTCAATTTCCCGCAGCAGGTTGGTGGCCAGGGCGGGATTGACCTGGCGGTGGTTTTGGCTGAGGGGGCCAGCGGGAACGTGGGTAATTTGAGAAGCTTGGGGATTGGCGGGGGGTGGGGGTGGGGTTTGGGGAGTCCGGGGCCGGAGGTCAAAGGATGGGGAACTGGGGGTGGAGCGTGGGGGGGGATTGGTTTTGGCCCAATGGGGCGGCGGCGCATTATTGGGGGCAGACCGCGAACGCATTGAAGGGAGGCCCGTAGTTGGGGGTGGGGGCGCAATGGGCCGGGGCGGGGCGGTTGGGTTGGAGCGTACCCCTAGGGGCGGGAGTCCCCGACTGTCATCCGTAGGGGGAGGTGGGGGGGGGCGTTTCCCGACGAGGTGTTGTAGGGCGGTTTCAATCCGTTGGAGTTGGGGTTTCATGCGTTCCTTTCCCACCGAGTCAGCGTTAGGGCGATCGCGCAGCTTAAACTAGGGCTACAGATCTGCCATCACAATTGTAGGGTTTTCCCCATTATTCTTCATTTTTTAAATTCCTGATGTCTGGTTGCATTTTAATTACGGGGCCCGCCAGTTCCGGTAAGAGCGAATGGGCTGAGGCCACCGCTGCCGCTATGGGTCAACCCGTCACCTATGTGGCGACGGCGATCGCCCTCCCCGATGACCCCGAATGGCAGGCCAAAATTGCCCGTCACCAAAAACGCCGTCCCGAAGCTTGGCAAACGGCGATCATTCCTGAAGCGTTACCGGCCTTTGTGGCCAGTCAACAGGGGGAGGAGCGGTGTTTTTTGATTGATTCCCTGGGAACTTGGGTGGCTAATGGTTTGGAACTCGCGGATCAGGCTTGGGAACAGGAGGCGATCGCCCTGATCACCGCCATCACCCCCCATCAGGGAACGTTAATTTTTGTCGCGGAGGAGGTGGGGTGGGGTGTCGTGCCGGCCTATCCCTTGGGGCGCAAGTTCCGCGATCGCCTCGGGCAATTGGTGCGGCAACTCAGTCCCCATTGTGACGCGGTGTATCTCGTAACGGGGGGTTATGCGCTGAATTTGACCCAATGGGGGATTCCCCTCAACCCAGCCACTACAAAAAAACCGATCCAGCATTGAACTGAATCGATCCCTTCTCAATCCTAGTCGGGGCGAAAAAGTTTTCGCCCCCACGCCCATCAACGTTAAAACCGGATTCTCGATCAGTTGACAGAAGCAGCGCTTAAACTTCCGCCGGTTCCGCTTCGACGACTTCAACGGGGGCAACCGTAGCCATTTCTGCCGCCGCAAGGGTTTCGCCATTGAGGGAAATGGAGTTCACTAACAGCCGGGTAATTTCTTGACGATGACCGCGTTTTTTGCGGGTTTTCTTTTTGGGGCGCATTTTGTAAACGATCACCTTTTTGCCGCGATAGTGGCGCAGAATCGTCGCTTCGATGGTCGCCCCCGTCACCAAGGGCTGACCCACATGGATTTCCCCCTCATGGTTAATCAGCAGGACTTGCTCAAGGGTGAGGTCTTCGCCTTCGTCGTTGTGGAGGAGTTCGATATCGTAGTACCGGCCGGGTTCAACCCGCAGTTGTTTGCCGCCGGTGGCGATAATGGCATAGGTCATGGGAAATTATCCTGAATAAGGGGCCGTACAGGTCGCGTGCGATCGCGTTTCGGGGGGTAAACCTGATCCGAGCATTGTGTTAAACACGCAGTTTCCCATTGTACAGAGAGGTTTGCTTGGCTGTAAAGGGGGGCATGGCTAAAAGAGGGTTCATACTTCCGAGCGGGCTGAAGTCCGCAACGACAAACTAGGGCGGGACAAAGGATGATAGGGACATAACCCTAGAGCGGTCTAGGCTATGATAGCAAAGGCAGTTTCCCCAGGGGCTATGAGCAATTCAGAGAATGACGGTGTGAACTGGGTCGATTTAGATTCAGACCCCCCGACGCAGCGGCCCGACCCACCGATTCAGACCTCCTTACCGCCCCAGACTCCGCTAGTCATGGTGGAAACAGCGTTTTTAGCCAGTGCAGCGAGTTTAATTTGGTTAATTAACTATTACTTTCCCCTCGGCCCCTTGCTGCGGCTGTTTTTTCCCATCCCCATTGCCTTGATTTATTTGCGACGGGGCCAGCGGGCGGCTTGGATGGGGGCGTTGGTGTCGGGGTTGTTATTGTCGATTTTAATGGGGCCGACGCGGAGCATTTTGTATGTAATTCCCTACGGATTGATGGGGGTACAGTTGGGCTTTGTGTGGCGGCGGGGGGGGAGTTGGTATCTGTCAATGTTTTTGGGAACGGTTTTAGGCACAGTGGGGTTTTTATTCCGCTTTTGGTTGCTGTCGATTCTGATTGGGGAAAATTTGTGGTTGTATGTAATCAACCAAGTCACCACCTGGGCCAACTGGATTGTGATGCGGTTGGGGCTGTTGACACAGCCAGAGCGGTTTTGGATTGAAATGGGGGCGATCGCCCTCCTGGTGTTGAACAGTGCGATTTACCTATTCACCGTCCATCTCGTCGCCTTATTAATGGGCGATCGCCTCAAAACCCCCATCCCCCGGCCACCGCAATGGGTGCAGGTTTTGTTTGAATACGATTATTGAAGAAAGAGGAGAGAGACAAGAGGAAAGCTCACTTCCCACTTCCTACTTCACTCCCCCACCACTAGGCTATTATGGCTACAATCATCGCGGGCAAGGACTAATTTATGGGCAAGAGTCACACATGGCAAACATTCCTCACCATTGGTTCTGGGATGGTTTTAGGGGTTGCTGTGGTGGGAGGGAGTTTGATCTGGGCGCAACAACAGGGTTGGCTTCCGGGGATCTCTTTACCTCAATGGTCTTTTTCCCTGGGGTTTCGTAGCCACAAGCGGCCGCTGGATGACCAATCCACCGTTTTACCCTTGGCGGTACAGCCCCCGGAACAGCGACGGGAGGAATTGGAGGCGATCGCCTCCCAATCCCAAGCCAGTTTTGACCGTCACCGCGCCCGCTATCTCCTCGCCATGGATCTGTTGGCGGATTTAGAAGGGGGGCCGGCGCTGCGGTGGTTAGAGGGATTAGAGCAGGAGTATCCCGCCCTCGCACCGATGATTTTACTGAAACAGGCCCGGGGCTACGAACTCACCAACAGCCCCGACCGGATGGCGGAAACCCTGAAAACCTTGATGCAAAACTATCCAGAATCCGCCGTGATTGGCGAGGCACTGGTGCAATTGGGAGCCACAAATCCCCAATATTGGCAAGATGCATTAGTGGCCCAACCCCACCATCCAGCGGTGCATGAGATGGTGCATGAACGGATCCGAGCCGAAGGGCAGCAACTCCCCTGGATTTTATTTCTGGTGCGCTATGACAGCCCCAACCCTGTTACCACAGCCTTGATGGATCAGATCGTGATTGAGGCAGCGGAACAGCTTACCCCAGCAGATTGGGAGGCAGTGGGCGATCGCTATTGGGAAGAAGGCAGTTATAGCAAAGCCGCCAGCGCCTACCGCCGCAGTCCCCCCTCCGCCCAAACCCTCTACCGCATTGCCCGAGGGCAAGACCTCAGCGGTCAAAGCAATGAAGCACGGCTCAGTTATCAAAACCTGGCCAATCGTTTCCCCAACGATACCCAAACCGGGCAGGGGTTGCTCCATCTTGCTCGCCTCTCTTCCCCCCAAGATGCCATCCCCCACCTCAACCAAATCATTGAAAAATTTCCCGACCATGCCCCCGAAGCCCTAGACCGCAAAGCCGATCACCTCGAAACCCTAAGGCGGGGAAATGCCGCCAGCCAAACCCGCCAGGATCTCCTGGATCAATATCCCAACGCCGAAATTACGCTCAATTACCGCTGGGCCCAGGCCCAAAAGCAAGCGGAAGCCGGTAATTATGCCAGTGCTTGGAAATGGGCCTACCCCATCGCCATCAACAATCCCAACAGTACCCTCGCCCCCAAAGCGGCGTTTTGGGTGGGGAAATGGGCAAGCCGTTTAGGGCGAGAGGAGGATGCTCGCACTGCCTATGAGTTTGTCTTGAAGCAAAACCCTGAATCTTACTATGCTTGGCGGGCAGCGGCGATCCTCGGTTGGAATGTCGGGACATTTACGACGGTGCGGCAATTCGCGCCAACGGCGACATTACCAACAGTGCGCCCCCAGCCTCCCGCCGGATCAGAACTGTTTCAAGAACTTTATCAATTGGGTCAGGATCAGGATGCGGGTCAAATTTGGCAGGTGGAGCGTCGGCAGGGGGAAGAACTGACGGTGGAGCAACAGTTTACCGATGGCCTGTTGAAGGTGACGGCGGGGGATTATATTCGCGGCATTACCGATATTTGGAGTCTGCGGGAACGGGATCAACCCTTAGAGCGAGAAGCCTGGGCGGCATTGCGACAACAGCCCGCCTATTGGCAAACGCTGTTCCCCTTTCCCTATAGTCCCTTGGTGTTTAAATGGTCTCAGGAACGACAACTGAATTCGTTGCTGGTGATTGCCTTAATTCGTCAGGAATCACGGTTTCAACCGGCGATCCGGTCTTCGGCGGGGGCGTTGGGATTAATGCAGGTGATGCCAGAAACAGCCCAATGGATTGCCCAACAGACGGAGATTGGCGATTATCAGTTGGACAATCCCGAGGACAATATTGAGCTAGGAACGTGGTTTTTAGACTATACCCACCGAGAATTTGATGGGAATTCGATGTTGGCGATCGCCAGTTACAATGCAGGGCCGGGCAATGTCAGCCAATGGAAACGCCGCTTCCCTACTGGTGATCCCGATGAGTTTGTGGAAAAAATTCCCTTTCCCGAAACGAAGGGGTATGTAGAAGCGGTATTTGGCAATTATTGGAATTATTTACGGATTTATAACCCGGAGATTCGGGAGCAGATGGCGGAGTTGGCTGCACCCTGAGAGTAGGGGCCAGCGTCAGCATTTAAACCCCCTTGTTAAGGGGGGCGGCGCAGCCGGGGGGATCCTGGCGACTGGGGCGGAGCGGGATCCCCCCCTGCCCCCCTTAAAAAAGGGGGGGTTCAAGAAACTAGATTGAAAGTAGGGGCGAAAAATTTTTGTGCCTCCGGCAGGCTGACGCCAACGCCCCCACGCCGATGAATGCGATTGGGTTTTCGATGGGGCTTTAATACCCGTTTAACGTGACGGGGGTCGGGAGGGCGGGGCGGTTGCGCCCGAGGTGTTGTTCTTGGAGGGCGGTGACGGCACGGAGGTATTGGGGATCGCGGTTTGTGCCTTGGAGGGAGGGGTTACTGCGCAGAAGGCGCTGTTGATCGCGGCTCAGTTCCACCTCGATGTTGGGGGCGATGCCGTTGCGGTTGATCGTGATGCCGCTGGGGGGGTAGTAGCGGGAAATGGTGACAGCCAGGCCGGAATTATCGGAGAGGTTATGCACCGATTGCACCGTGCCTTTGCCGTAGGTGCGGTTGCCGACGATCACCGCTCGGCCGTTATCCTTCAAAGCCCCCGCGAGGATTTCGCTGGCACTGGCGGAATAGCCATCCACCAAAACGACGAGGGGAAGCTCCGTGAGGGCGGTGCGGTTGGCGTTGTAGGCGCGATCGCCCCCCTGACGGTCAACGGTGCGGACGATCATCCCCGTTTCCATCCACATCCGGGCAATATCCACACTGGCAAACAGCAGGCCGCCGGGATTACCCCGCAGATCCAAGACAAAGCCTTGAATATTTTGGGCTTCGAGGTTAGTAATTGCCTTTTTCATCTGCTCGGCGGCATGGGAGCTAAATTCATCTAAACGGAGATAGCCCACCCGCAGATCCCCCTCCTGCTGCACGTTGTAATGGAGGACAGGGACTTCAATATTGGCTCGGCGCAGGGTGACTTCAAAAATGCCGCTATCGGGGCGCACCAATTGGAGGCGGACGGTGGTGCCAGAATCCCCTCGCAGGAGATCCGAGGCTTCTTCCACGGTCATGAGCGAGGTGGGGCGGCTGTCAATGCGAAGGATGCGATCGCCCGCCTGAATTCCAGCTTGGGCAGCGGGGGAATTTTCCAAAGGCTGCACTACTTTCAATGAACTGGTTTGCTCATCGATGGCCAGTTGCACACCGACACCAGACAGTTCCCCAGAGGTTTGGGTGGTGAGTTCAGCATATTCGCGGGGATCGAGAAAACGGGTGTAGGGGTCGTTGAGTTGCTTGAGGGCATCGCGGATCGCGGTGTAGGCTTCGTTGCGGCTCGTATATTGGCGGCCCAAAAGCTCCTGACGGGTGGCCTGCCAACTGTTCATATCAAAATCGGTGCCAATGAATTCCTCATTGACGATCTGCCAAACTTCATCAACGATCGCTTTCGGACTATCCTCTAACGCCGCCTTAACAGCGGGGGTCATCCCGGGGGCCAGCATCGAAGCGGTGGCGAGGGTGGCGATGGCGCTGTTGAGCAGGAGGGAAGGCAACAAGGCAAAGGGGCGGGCAGATCGGTTCATGGTCGCAACTTTAACGAGAAGGGGGGGGTAAGCAAAGCCATCACAGCGGGAGGTGCTCGTCCCTAGCATAGAAGGGTAAAGCAAAAAGCCGTTGCAAATCTGGCCAGTTTGAAGATTGTCTCGGGATTCAGATTTGGTAACAAGCACCGAGGAAGATCGGTGGGGAATGCTGGGCAGGTTACGAAGGCAGGCCAGACAGGCTGGATTGGTTTCAGTATTCAGCCAAAATACGGACTTTCCATAAAATCTAACAAAATTTTACGGTGAAGGGCGCTGATGGGGCGAACTTCCTGGGCGATGGGGGAGTGGCGATCGCCCCTCACCACATCCTCAGGCGTAACCCAACCCAAATCCCACCCTTCCCGCAGGGTTAACTCCTCCATCGCAACGGTAAGGATACAGGCGAAAACATGGCGCTGAACCCGCTGATCAGGATATTCGCCAAATTTAACGGGGGGTACTGTCAAGGTGTAGTTGATTTCTTCAAGGAGTTCACGATGGAGGGCTTGGCTGGGGGTTTCACCGGGTTCGAGGTGGCCACCAAAGAAGGCCCATTGACCCGGGGCGGCAATGTTGGGGATATTATCCCGCAATTGCAGCAAAAATTGCTGGTTTTGGTGGAGGATGGCGATCGCCACTTCAGGTTTAGGCACTTCCGGTTGAGCCATGGTTCAGCGATTTAAAATAAAGGGTGCGGGGTTGAGCCAAGGATGGCGCAGTTCTAGCAAAAATCAAAAAATTTTGACATTTTAGGAGAATAAAAGCATGGCGAAGATCGCGATGATTGATTACGACATGGGCAATCTCCATTCTGCCGCTAAGGGACTAAGGTCGGCGGGGGCGACAGTGGAAATTACGCGGGATCCGACGGTGATAGCAGCGGCGGATGGGATTGTCTTGCCGGGGGTGGGGGCCTTTGATCCGGCGGTGCAGGCGTTGCGGGCCTGTGGATTGGAGGGGCCAATTCGGGGGGCGATCGCATCCGGCAAGCCCTTTTTAGGGATTTGTTTAGGGCTACATCTGTTGTTTGAGGGTTCTGAGGAAGGCCAGGAGTCAGGTTTGGGCATTCTGCCGGGTTGGGTGCGGCGGTTTCATTCGGAGCCGGGGTTAACGATTCCCCACATGGGTTGGAATCAGTTGGCGTTTGTCCAGCCGGAGCATTGGGCTTGGCAGGGGCTAGGAGATTCTCCCTATGTGTATTTTGTTCATTCCTATTTTGTCGATCCGGTAGATGCAGGGGTGAGGGCAGCGATGGTGGGCCATGGTTCCCAGATGGTGACGGCGGCGATCGCCTCCAACAACATCACCGCTGTCCAGTTTCACCCGGAGAAATCTTCCCAGGCGGGGTTGCAGTTGTTGGCGAATTTCGTAAAACAGGTGGGCTAGGGGGCGATCGCTAGCGGTTCAGATGATCCCCCTCAATCCCCCTTAAAAAGGGGGAAGTAGAGTTCTGACATCGGCTTCTAATGTATCGCGGCAGGCGAGGACGGCTTTCCAGAGGTAGGGATGCTCCATGGGTTCGCTGGCCAGGGCTTCGAGGTGTTGGTAGACAGCGGCGGCGGTGGTGGGGTCGGGAAATTGGCTGGAGGCGGCGCGAATTTTAGGGTGGTCGGTGGGGATGACATTTTCCTGATCATTGAAGAGGCTTTCGTGGAGTTTTTCGCCGGGTCGTAGGCCAGTGATTGCGATCGGAATATCCACACCGGGCCGGAACCCGGCTAGGCGGATCATCTGCTCCGCTAAATCATAAATCCGCACCGGTTCCCCCATATCCAACACGAGGATCTGCCCCGATTTGCCCACGGCTAAACTCTGGATCACGAGTTGGGAGGCTTCCGGCGTGGTCATGAAATAGCGGGTCATGGCGGCATCGGTGACAGTGACGGGGCCGCCTCGATCGATTTGCCCTTGAAAAATCGGCACGACGCTGCCGCGACTACCGAGGACATTGCCAAAGCGAACCACAAGGAAGCGGGTGGTGCGGGCATGGGCATAGGAACGCACCAACAGTTCTGCTAACCGTTTACTCATCCCCATGAAATTGCTTGATTCCACCGCTTTATCGGTGGAAATCATCACAAAGGTTTCTACGCCGATTTCCGTAGCGAGACGGGCTAAATCTGCGGAAGCAAGGGTGTTGTTGGCGATCGCCTCGTTGGGGTGTTGCTCCATGAGGGGAACGTGCTTATGGGCAGCAGCGTGGAAAATCACCTGGGGTTGGTATTCCTGGAGCAGTTGGGCGATGCGGGGGGTGTGGCGAATATCGGCGATCAGGGGGTGAATGGGGAGATCGGGGTGGGTGCGGCGCAGTTCCTGCTCGATGGTGAAAATGCTGTTTTCGCCACGACCGAGGAGGAGCAGTTGTTGGGGCTGAAGGCGGGCCAGTTGGCGGCAAATTTCGGAGCCGATGGTTCCCCCAGCCCCGGTGATCAGGATGCGGCGGTTGTAGATCTGTTCGCTGGCGGAGGGGAATTGGCTGTTAAATTCTTCGGCAAAGTCGAGGTTAATTTCGGGGCGGCCAAGGATGTCTTGAATTTGGACGGCGCGGGCTTGGGGGGTGAGGGAGCGATCACGCAGCAGTTCCCCCTGGCCGGGCAAAATCTTCAGTTTGAGGGGGGTTCCCTCCACTTGGGCAAGGATGCGGCGGATCTGGTCGGGGCGGGCCGAAGGGATCGTGATCAGGGCTTCGGTGATCTCGTGACGTTCTGCGAGGGGGAGGAGTTGGCTGGTGGGGCCGAGGATTTTGATCCCTTCGACGGTGCGGCCAATTTTGGTGCGATCGTCATCAACAAACCCGATAATTTCAATGCCGAGGCTGGGATTATGCTGGGCTTCTCGAACCACTAAGGCCCCAGCCTGGCCGGCCCCAATCAGGAGGAGGCGTTGGCGGGGTTGGCGGGAGCGCCGTTGCCAGAGGGGTTGTTGGGTGGTGCGGCGGCGGGTGTAGCGCAGTAACACCATCCCCATAATACAGAAACACCAATCGATAACCGCGACACCGAGGGGAATGCCCGTGTCTGCCCAACCGAGACGGGGTAGGATTAGGCGGGTGGTGGCGAGAACGCCGAGGGAGTAGAGGGTGACGGCATTAACGAGGGTAATTAAGTCTTTCAGACCGAAGAGTCGCCACACCTGTTGATAGAGGCCGAATCCCGCTTGGATCAGGAGGCGGCCAGGGATGGCAATGAGGGGAAGGAGCAGAGCAAGTTCTGTATGGGGGGGTTTAATCTCCCCCTCGAAGCGAATCCAGAAGGCGAGGAAGCAGACGAGCCAGGCCAGGATGCCATCAAGGCCCAGTTGGGCAAGGCGGTAGCTGGAGGGTAGGAAGGGGGGTTTAGCCATGGTGATGCAACGGGAATGCTCCGGGGCAAGACGGGGGATTTACTCGGAAGGTTTCTGGGGTTGGGTGGCGGCGGCGAGTTCGGCTCGCCAATGGGGGATTTGTTCGCGGATGATGGCGGCGAGGGTGGCAACCATGAAGCCGGCGATCATCGAAAGGATGGCGATTTGGAGGGGCGATCTTCCCCCCCCGATGCTTTCGGTGATTTCGCTTGGGTCAAGGATGAGAATCGGAAAGATTTCTTGGCTGAGGGTGAGGAGGGCTTCCCCCTCGAGATTGTTAAGGTCTGCGTAGTCCTGTTCCTGGGCGATCAGTTGGGTGACGAGGCGGGCGCGTTCGGTTTCGAGGGCGGCTTGGCGCAGGGGATTGGTTTCGGTGGCAATTTCGGTTTCGAGGCGGGTGAGGACGGTGCGAAATTGCTCAATTTGGCGATCGAGGTTGGCGAGGGTGGTGGGGAGGGCAGCGGCAGTGCGCTCGGCAAGGAGGGTGTTGATGGTGGTGATTACCGCTTCGTCGGCGTTGAGGAGGCGATCGCGATCGGGGGCGGTGAGGGTGATATCGAGGCGTTGGTTCGTGGTGTCGTGGGTGGCTTGGGCCTGGAAATCCGTTGGTGGATTCTCGTTCAGGAAAGCAACAGCATCAACATAAATCTGGTTGATCGAAATGCTCTGGAGGGGCGAATTAGCAATCAAGTTGGTGCTGCTGGGGTGTTGTAACCAACTGGGGAGTCGTAGGGGGGTGGGGGTAATGGTTAGCGTCAAGGTTTGGCTATAGCCAGGGGCTGTGGTTTGACGGCTGACATTGAGGAGGAGGCCGCCTACGGTGAAAATTATCGTTGTGGCCAGGATGAAGCGGCCATTGCGGAGCAGGAAGCGAAAAATATCAACGAGGGAGATTTCGTCGTCTTCGTAGGGAGTGGGGTCAACGGAAGTCATGGGCAATTTAGAGGCTGCGTCGTAATCTTCAGGGTCAGCATACCGGATCAGGGGGGATTTGGCTGGGTTTAGTCGGTGATATCGGGGCGAAAAATTTTTCGCCCCTTTTCGCTCCTACTGTCCGTGATTGGGGATTTTTTTCGGGGATCTTGGGTTTTCCGTGAGTTATGGTGTATGGTGCAAAGGTGAAAAATGAATCAACTTGCTGAATGTGAAGTGGGCTTTGATGGTCTTTAGATCTCGGCCTCTTCCCCGCAGCCTTCTTTTCCCTGGGGCAATCTACCCCAATACTGGAATGAATTTGGAGGTCGAAGTGCAGGATAGATCTGTCCGAAATCGGAAACGGTCGAAGCGACGGGGTATTTTTTGTCCCCACCACGGCTGTTATTTGGATAGTGTTAGCCAAAAGTATCCCCTCTATACGGAGTCGGCGGGAACGTTACAGTCGCGGGGGGTGAATCGGCTATCGGCGTTGTTGTTGGTGGCAACGCAGACAGCCGTACCGTTAACGGGGGAGTGGTTAGAAGGGTTTTGGTGTCATCTCTGTCAGGAGACACGCTGGTATTATGTGCGGCAGTGTGATCGCGCCTACGAAGTCCAATTAGCTCCCTGTGAATTGTGGATGCAGGCGACGGGGGTGATTAATCCAGCGGGCAATCCGTCAGTGGGAGAGTTTACGCGACGGCAGGCCAGGGCGCGATCGGGTGTGCGTGATTTTGGGATGATGGCTTAATAAAAATGTAAAATTAAACAGGCAAAATTTTGATCAAGTTTTTAAAAAAATTACTAGGCTTATTCACAACTAGAGAGCAATGGCAACTGGCAGGGCTTTTTCTGCTCATTTTGACTGGCGCTGGATTTGAAGCACTGAGTGTTGGTTTAGTTCTGCCTTTTATTACCCTTCTAGAAAATCCACAAAGGGTTGAAGAAGCTGGACTATTGATGTGGGTTTATCAAGTATTTGAAGAACCAGAATTACGACAGTTTTTAACTTGGGCTGGTTTAGGACTTGTCGCGATTTATCTAATAAAGAATGCATATTTAACAACTTTAACTTATTTGCAATTTCGTTTTATTCATAATAAACAAATTAAACTCTGTTCTCAGCTTTTTCATAACTATTTGTACAGCCCGTATACATTTCATTTGCAGCGAAATACTGCTGACTTAACTCGTAATCTTACGACTGAAACTTCTCAGTTTTTTAGTGGTGTTTTAACATCGGGACTATTTGCAGCTACAGAGATAACAATTTTATCTTGTATTTGTTTATTTTTATTAACGGTGGAACCAATAACTTCTCTTGCAGCATTAGGAGGAGTTGGTTTGGCGACAGTCATTTTTTATCGAGGGGTACGGCTAAAGTTAAGCGTATTAGGAAAAGCTCGCCAATACCACCAAGGACAAGTAATCCAAACAATCAATCAAGGATTAGGTGGGGTCAAAGAGTCAAAAGTTTTGGGGAGAGAAGATCTGTTTATTGATGATTATCAGAAGCATAATGTTCTTGCTACTCAGTCCTTACAGTTTTATCAAGTTGTCAACCAATTACCTCGATTTTTTATTGAATCAATTGCTATTGTTGGATTAATGGTAATTGTTGTCTCTGTTTTAGCCCAAGGTAAAAGTTTAGATGCAATAATACCAACATTATCTTTATTTACAGCAGCGGCATTTCGGTTAATGCCCTCGATTAACCGAATTTTGGGTTCAGTAACGTCAATGCGATTTAGTGCTTACAGCGTTTATTTGCTTGATCATGACTTAAAAGAGCTAGGAAGCTCAATAGAAAACCATCGATTAATAGATTCCAAAAGGTTAGTTGTAACTACTCCCGTGTTAGAGGCAGGAATTGAGCTAGATGATGTATTTTACTGTTATCCTGGAGCTAGTAATCACGCCCTCAAAGGGATATCTTTGAGTATTCCTAAAGGGTCATCCGTTGGCTTTGTGGGATCTTCAGGGGCTGGAAAAACCACGATTGTTGATGTAATTCTCGGACTATTGCCGCCCACTCAGGGAAAGATTTTAGTGGATGGTCAAAATATTTATGATGATTTATCAAATTGGCATCGCTTCATTGGCTATATTCCTCAAAACATTTATTTGTGTGATGATACGTTACGCAATAATATTGCGTTTGGGATTTCCAGAGATCGGATCAATGAGGAAGCGATAAAATCTGCGGTTAACTTAGCTCAGTTGAATGAGTTAGTAGCCAGTTTACCCGCAGGTTTAGATACTTTAGTTGGAGAACGAGGTGTGAGACTGTCAGGAGGACAACGGCAGCGAGTGGGCATTGCTAGAGCATTATATCACAATCCATGTGTATTGGTAATGGATGAGGCGACAGCTGCTTTAGATAATCAGACTGAGGCTAGGGTGATGGATGCGGTAGAAAAGTTGAGTGGGGAGAAAACATTGATTATGATTGCTCACAGGTTAAGTACCGTAAAAAAATGTGATCGCCTCTATTTTATGAGTCAGGGACAGATTATAGATTCAGGAACTTATGACGAATTATGTAAACGCAATCAAGAATTTCAGATTATGGCTCAAGTAGTCAGTTCAGAAAAAAATTAACGTTTCAATCTATTATCACTTTGGATAATAAAAAATATTCAGTGCTGAGGAAAATAAATTGACTTCTAAGCCAAAAATTTTAGTTACTGGTGCAGATGGTTTTATTGGCTCTCACGTAACAGAAGAATTTGTGAGGCAGGGTTATTTTGTAAAGGCTTTTGTTTTATATAACTCTTTCAACTCCTGGGGATGGCTAGACCATTCTCCAAAGGAAATTTTAGAAAGTTTGGAAGTGTTTTCTGGCGATATTCGCGATCCTTATGGGCTTAAAGAAGCTATGAAAGGCTGCGATATCGTATTACACCTAGCGGCATTAATTGCTATTCCTTATTCTTATCATTCGCCCGCAACTTATGTGGATACGAATATAACAGGAACGCTAAATGTAGTTCAGGCAGCCAGGGAATTAGATATTGAAAAAGTTGTGCATACTTCCACCAGTGAAGTTTATGGCACGGCTAAGTTTGTTCCTATTACAGAGGAACATCCATTACAAGGTCAGTCTCCCTACTCAGCGAGTAAGATCGGAGCTGACCAAATTGCAATGTCTTTTTACCAGTCTTTTAATACTCCGGTATCGATTATTCGCCCGTTTAACACCTATGGGCCACGACAGTCAGCGCGGGCAGTTATTCCTACGGTGATTACTCAGATTGCTAATGGAGCAAGGAAAATCAAGTTGGGAGCATTGCATCCCACAAGAGATTTTAATTATGTCAAAGATACCGTTCGAGGATTTATTGCCATAGCGGAGTCTAAAAAATCCATCGGCGAAGTAATTAATATTGGCAGTAATTTTGAAATTTCTATCGGTGACACGGTGCAACTTATTGCAGAGGCAATGGGTGTAGAGATTGAGATCGAGACAGATGAGGTTCGCTTACGTCCTGAGAAAAGTGAAGTGAATCGTTTATGGGCAGACAATACTAAGGCTAAGGAGGTTGTGGGGTGGGAGCCTTTGTATGGTGGACGTGCAGGATTTAAGCGAGGTTTGGCAGAAACGGCAGAATGGTTTAGTAATCCAGCGAACCTAGCAGGATATAAGAGCGATCGCTACAATATTTAAAGGTATCTGAAGATTGGACAAAATAGAACAGGATTTTTTACAAGCGTTGAAAACTGTCTTAGGACAGCCAAATCCCTTTGTTCCACTTCACGAACCTGAGTTTATGGGTAATGAGTGGGAGCGGGTCAAAGATTGTCTTGATTCCACTTTTGTTTCATCCGTCGGCAAATACGTTGATCGCTTTGAAGTCATGCTGGCGGAATATACAGGGGCGAAGTATGCCGTAGCTGTAGTGAATGGCACGGCGGCCTTACATATTGCTTTATTGTTGGCAGGGGTTAGAACGGGAGATGAGGTCTTAATTCCGGCTTTATCTTTTGTGGCGACAGCAAATGCGGTGTCCCACTGTGGAGCAATCCCCCATTTTATCGAGAGTCAATTTGAAACCTTGGGGATAGATCCTCATGCTTTGAATGACTATCTCAAGCATTGTAGTTTGTCTAGTTCAGAGGGATTAACGAATCGATTGACAGGACGGCGGATTGCTGCGGTTATACCTATGCACACTTATGGTCATCCAGTAGATATGAGTTCTCTGCTTGAGGTGGCAAATCGTTATCATTTGCCTGTGGTGGAAGATGCGGCAGAATCTTTGGGCAGTTGTTATCGGGGTCAACATACGGGAACGTTTGGGCAGTTGGGAACACTAAGTTTTAATGGCAATAAGGTGATAACGACTGGTGGAGGCGGCGCGATTTTAACCAATGATGCAAAATTGGCTCAACAGGCTAAACATTTGACTACAACGGCTAAACAGCCTCATCGTTGGGAGTTTTTCCATGATGCCGTTGCCTGGAATTATCGCTTGCCGAATTTGAATGCTGCTTTAGGATGTGCTCAGATGGAGCAGTTACCTAGTCTTTTGAATCGCAAACGATTATTAGCGCAGAAATATCAGGAGGTATTTCAAGATGTCGAGGGAGTTGGTTTTGTTGTTGAGCCTGCCAATAGTCAGAGTAATTATTGGTTAAATACTCTGCGGTTAGAAGAGCCTAGTTTATTAGTCCGCGATCGCCTCTTAACCGTTGCTAATGATGCAGGGTATCAATGCCGTCCTACTTGGACATTGCTCCATAAGCTGCCGATGTATGCTGATTGTCCTCATGCTCCTTTGCCAGTTGCGGAACAGTTGGAAGTCAGTTTAATTAATGTGCCGAGTAGTGCAAAACTTGCGGGGGCGGCAAGATGATGGCACAGCGCAAAATCTGTATTGTTACGGGGACTCGGGCTGAGTATGGTTTGTTGTACTGGCTGATGAAAGAAGTTGCTGATGATGATGACCTAGCGCTACAGATTATCGCTACGGGGATGCATCTTTCTCCTGAGTTTGGTTTGACCTATCAGCAAATTGAGGCAGATGGTTTCAGTATTGATGCCAAGGTAGAGATGCTGTTATCGTCTGACACGCCTGTGGGAATTGCGAAATCTATGGGTTTGGGAGTTATCGGCTTTGCTGATGCTTTGGATCGCCTGAAGCCTGATATTTTGGTGGTGTTGGGCGATCGCTTTGAAATTCTCGCCGCAGCTCAAGCGGCAATGGTTGCTAGAATTCCTATCGCTCATATTCATGGGGGAGAGACTACGGAAGGGGCATTCGATGAGCAAATTCGTCATGCCATCACCAAATTTGCCCAATGGCATTTTGTTGCCGCAGAGCCTTATCGTCAGCGTGTGATTCAATTGGGAGAATCCCCCGATCGCGTCTTTAACGTTGGTTCTCCAGGTCTAGACCATCTTCAATATATGGACTGGCTTGATCGCTCTACTTTAGAACGATCTCTAGGGATTAAACTGCGATCGCCCCTCTTCCTAGTGACTTATCATCCGGTTACGCTAGATCAACAGTCTCCGTCAATCGCCATGCAGGAGCTATTAGAGGCTCTGGATGGTTTTCCAGAGGCAACGGTCATCCTGACCTATCCTAATGCTGATACCGGAGGGCGCGTTTTGATTAAGCAGATCGATCAATGGGTGAAGCACAATCAACATCGATCGAAAGCATTTGTTTCCCTTGGTCAACAACGGTATCTAAGTCTGATGGGTGAAGCGGATGTAATAATTGGCAATTCCTCTAGTGGATTGACAGAAGCGCCAGCCCTGAAAAAAGCAACCGTGAATGTTGGCGATCGCCAAAAGGGTCGTCTCAAAGCCCAGTCAGTGATTGATACGCCAGAACGCAGCCAGGATATTGTGGCGGGTATTCATCAAGCCCTATCTGACAAGTTTCAATCGATGCTACCCTCAGTTAAATCCTTGTATGGAACAGGAAATGTGAGTCAGCAAATCAAGGAAGAACTAAAAGCTGTGCCACTGCAAACTCGAAAAGCCTTTTTCGATATTGAGCATGATTTCTAAAATGTCCACATTTATCATTGCCGAAGCAGGGGTTAATCATAACGGCAACATCGATCTAGCCCAGCAACTAATTGATATTGCGGCTGATGCGGGGGCAGATGCCGTTAAATTCCAAACTTTCCAAGCCGATCGGGTCGTGAGTCGCTATGCACCCAAGGCTGAGTATCAAACTCAAACGACAGGGAAAACAGAAAGTCAGTTGGAGATGGTTCGCAAACTGGAATTAAGCGCGTCGGATCACGAGGTTTTAATTCGTCATGCTCAGTCCAGAGGGATTCGATTTCTCTCAACCCCTTTTGATGTCCCTAGCCTATATCTCTTGACGCGAGATTTGGGTTTAAACACGATTAAAATCCCCTCTGGGGAAATTACTAATGCTCCTTTTTTACTGGAGATTGCCCGTTCTGCGGAAAGGATCATCCTCTCAACGGGAATGAGTACATTAGGGGAAGTGGAGGCGGCGTTAGGGGTTTTGGCCTTTGGGTTGACGACGGATCAGACGATTCCCCAGCGGGGAGATTTTGAGCGTGCTTTTGCTTCTGAGCAAGGACAGCAGGAGTTGCGCGATCGCGTCACCCTCCTCCACTGCACGACGGAATATCCAGCCCCCTTTGCGGAGGTGAATTTACGGGCGATGGATACTCTGGCAGCGGCTTTTGGGTTGCCGGTGGGTTATTCTGACCACACACCGGGGATTCATATTTCCTTGGCGGCGGTGGCGCGGGGTGCTAAGGTTATCGAGAAGCATTTTACGAGTGATCGGTCTCTCCCTGGCCCGGATCATCGGGCATCTTTGGAGCCACAGGAGCTACATCGGCTAGTGCAGCAAATTCGCGAGATTGAGCAAGCATTGGGAGATGGGGTTAAGCGGCCTACGGCTTCTGAGTGGAAGAATCGGGAGGTTGCTCGTAAGAGTTTGGTGGCTGCTCGGGCGATCGAGGCTGGTGAAGTATTTACGGAACAAAACTTGACTTGTAAAAGACCTGCAATAGGAAATTCTCCTTTTAGCTACTGGAAACTCATAGGGGAAACCTCCGCACAGAGTTACACCATTGATGAAGTGATCGATGTTTGAAAAAATTTATATCTTAGGTGCAGGAGGGCATGGGAAAGTTGTGTTAGAAACGCTCTTAATGAGTGGCATCCAACCAACAGGCATCCTAGATAACAAATTGTATAAATTAGGCAAAATAAGGGATATACCTATTTTAGGAGGAGATGATTACCTAAATTCCATATCTAGCAATTGCACATATCTCATCAATGGATTGGGGGCTAATCCACAAACTACTAAACGAAGAAATTTATTTGAGACAATGAAAGCGCGAGGGTTTACATTTAAATCATTGAGCCATCCATCATCAGTAATTAGTTGTACTGTAGAATTCGGCGAAGGGTGTCAAGTTATGGCTGGGGCAATTTTACAGCCGGATGTTATTCTAGGTGACAATGTTGTAATCAATACTCGATCTAGCATCGACCATGATTGCGTTATTGAATCCCATGTATTTATTAGTCCAGGGGTAGTTCTATGCGGTAACGTGAAAGTCTCTTCATGTGCTTTTATTGGTGCGGGTGCTGTGATTATGCCGGGTATTCGCATTGGAAATGGTTCAGTCATTGGTGCGGGTTCCGTTGTTACGGAAGCGATACCAGATGAATGGGTTGTTCTTGGAAATCCTGCGAAAAGATTACGATAGATTTTTGACCGCTCATCAGTTTTTAAGATAGGTAAATTCACATGAAGTCATTGAAGTGGTGTACGAACTGTTTGTCCATGTCAACTCGTCCCAGAATTAATTTTGATGAAAGGGGATGGTGTAATGCCTGTGTATGGATGGAGCAAAAGAAAACCCTAGATTGGGAATCAAGACACCGCGAGTTAAATCAACTTCTCGACAAACATCGTCACCAAGACAATGGTTTTGATTGCCTAGTACCTGTCAGCGGGGGAAAAGATGGCTCTTATGTTGCTTATAACTTGAAGCATCGTTATGGAATGAATCCTCTGGCTGTAACAATTACTCCGCCGCTTCCGCTAGAGCTAGGAGAACGTAATCTTCGTTCCTTTGTGGAAAGTGGTTACAATCATATATCAATTAATCCAGACCATGAGGCGATGCGAGTCCTAAACAAAATCGGTCTTATTGAAATGGGTTTTCCATATTATGGATGGCTCATAGCAATTCAATCCGCAGTAATTCGTATAGCCATTAATTTTGGCATTCATCTGATTTTTTACGGAGAAGATGGAGAAGTGGAATATGGGGGATCAACGGAGACGGCTAAAAAACCTGTTTATGATGTTAGCTACATGAAGAAAATCTACCTTGAAGGTGGGTATGAGAAAGTTCTTGAAAAATCTAAATTACCTCTTGAGAGCTTGTATTTTTTCGGATTTCCATCTGATGCAGAACTAGACCAGAGTGCAATCAGTATTACTCACTGGTCTTATTTTGAAAATTGGGATCCTTACCGCAATTACTTGACTGCCAAAGAGCACTGCGGCCTTAAAGAATCTGAAAGCTCAAATTCAGGAACTTTTACTAATTTTTCTCAAAATGATCAAGCATTATATGCTTTGCACACCTATATCATGTATCTCAAGTTTGGCTTTGGGCGTGCCAATCAAGATGCTTCGATTGAAATCCGAAGAGGTGCCATGGATAGAAGCCAAGCAATCAACCTAGTTCGACTCTATGATGGTCAGTACCCAGAAGAGTTTCTTGAAACTTATCTAGACTATTATCAAATGAGTCAGGAAGAATTTAGTATAGCCCTTGATCGTTGGGCTAATCTTGACCTATTCGATAAGGTTAATGGCTACTGGACACCTAAATTTTCTATTTCGTAGTCATGAAGAACCGTATAACTGTTATTGATTACAAGATGGGAAACATATGTTCTGTACTGAATGCCTTGACTTACCTAGGTTACAGTGCGTCGGTTAGCAGTGATTGTCGCGAAATACTTGACTCAAATGTATTGATCTTGCCTGGAGTGGGATCATTTCATCGGGCAATGATGACTTTATGTCAAACGGGACTTGATCGAGCAATTGTGGAGGCGGTCATAGACAAAGGCAGCAAGATTCTTGGTATATGCCTAGGGATGCAACTATTAGCACAATCCAGTACAGAGGATGGCAAAACAAGAGGACTTGGTCTGATTCCTGCGAATGTTGAGCGGTTTAAACAGGATGGTCTAAACGGATTGAAAGTCCCACATATTGGCTTTAACCAGGTTACTTCTGAATCAGATTCAATTCTTTTCAAGGATTTGCCATCTCAAGTTGATTTCTATTTTGTGCACTCTTATCGAATTTTGCCCGCTGGATTGCCAGGAAAAGCTGCGCATTGTTGTCATGGTGAAACATTTCTTGCAGCTTATGAGTGGGATAATGTGTTTGCAACTCAATTCCATCCAGAGAAAAGCCAAACTAACGGACTCAAGTTGTTGAAGAATTTCTTACTAGAAGTAAGCCCTGAAAAGTAAATACGATCAAACATTACTAATGCTTAAGAAAAGAATCATTTTTACACTTCTATATAGCGACGGTCAGTTCATGCTAAGTCGTAACTTTCGACTACAAAGAGTAGGGAATTTGGACTGGTTGGAACGGCACTATAATTTTTCTCATATCTCCTTTTTTATTGACGAATTAGTTGTTTTGGATGTAACACGCAAAAAAAGAGACTTTTATAGCTTTTGTGAAACACTTCGGCATCTTTCTAGAGGTTGTTTTATGCCCATTGCTGTGGGAGGCGGCATTCGTAATCTAGATCAAGCCCGAGAACTGCTTAGATCTGGAGCAGATAAAATTGTAGTTAATACGCCAGTTTTTGATCATCCTGAGTTCGTGAGTCAGCTAGTTAGTGAGTTTGGACAGCAGTGTGTGGTTGCATCTCTAGACCTGAAAAAAAACTCAGAAGGAACTTATCAAATTTGCGTCGATTCAGGAAGCCGAATGCTTGAGGATAGTGCTTCAAAATGGATTAAACAGATTTTAAAGCAGTCAGTGGGCGAACTGTACCTTAACTCTATTGATCGGGATGGCACTGGCCAGGGTTATGACTTTTCGATTTTAGATCAGTTACCTAGTAACTTACCAGTTCCGGTAGTTTTGGCAGGTGGGGCTGGTAATGCACAGCATCTTGCAACTGGTATTGCAGATTGTAGGGTTGATGCCGTAGCTACTGCACATCTGTTCAACTTCATTGGTGATGGATTAGAAAAAGCCCGAAAAGAATTAATTGCAAGTGGAATTGAATTGCCACTATGGATTTCGCCCATCAATGATCAGCAAATGATTTTGATACAATGATTTTTCTGGAATTTGTTATTGAGGTTATCAATGAATTGTGATTGGCAATCAGTTGTTGTTAGTCGCGATATGCCACTTGGGGATGTAATCGCAAAAATAAATGCTTCTGCTCTTCAAGTCGCACTCGTCTTAAACCATGATCAAACCCTGGCAGGAGTCTTGACAGATGGCGATATCCGTCGTGCTCTTCTCAACGGAAAAAGTCTTCTAAGTAGCGTGTTGGAGGTCATGAACCCTCATCCAATTGTTGTGTCTGCATCAATGCCTCGCACTAAAATGCTGTCATTGATGCGTCGCCATGTGCTTCATCAGTTACCATTAGTTGGAGAAAATAATCAGGTTGTCGGTTTAGTTACTTTAGATGATTTGATCGGTGCGATCAATCGTCCTAACTGGGTTGTGCTGATGGCAGGCGGACTGGGAACGCGACTACACCCGTTAACCCAGGATTGTCCCAAACCCCTGTTAACGGTAGGAGGAAAACCCATCCTAGAAATCATTATTGAAAGTTTTATTGAACAGGGCTTTAATCAAATATTCCTTTCTGTCAACTATAAAGCAGAAATGATTGAAGATTATTTTGGGGATGGCGCTCAATGGGGTGCAAACTTAACTTACCTATACGAAAAAGAACGTCTGGGAACTGCTGGAGCATTATCACTTCTTCCTGATATGCCAAATCACCCCATTCTTGTGATGAATGGTGATATTTTGACCCGTACCCGCTTCGATAACTTGCTCCAGTTTCACGAGTCCGAAGGAGCTGTGGCTACAATGGCAGTGCGACAGTACGATTATCAGGTTCCCTATGGGGTAGTTTGCGTTGATGGTTCAAAAGTTCAAGCGATCGAAGAAAAACCCGTACAAAGCTTTTTTGTTAATGCTGGCATCTACACACTCTCTCCCACGGCGTTAGAGTATTTACCCAAAAATACGTTCTTTGATATGCCAACGTTGTTTGATCGCCTCATAGCGGCCAATCACTCCACTTCCGCATACCCTCTCCGAGAGTATTGGCTAGATATTGGTCGTCTCGATGAATTTGAACGGGCACAGCACGAGTGGGAACAGCACCGGACATGAAGGTTTTAGTAATTGGTTATGGTTCGATTGGACAGCGCCACGTTCGCTTACTGTTAGGTCTAGGCTGTTCAGTAGCTGTAGTCAGCCGTCGTTTGATTGAGTATTCTCCTGCGTATACTAACTTAACACAAGCCCTAGAAAACTGGAGACCCGACTACGTTGTCATTGCTAGTCGCACGAGTGAACACCACGAAGATTTGAGCAAGCTAGCCCAGCATGGCTTTTGTGGTTTAGTAATGGTCGAAAAACCACTATTTAACTTCAATATTCCGATCCTTGAAAACAAATTTTCTAAGTTAGTTGTCGCCTACAATTTACGATTTCATCCCTTATTACAGCGGCTAAAGGCCATTGTCGATCAACCGTCAAGATTGATCACAGCCCATATCTATGTTGGGTCTTACTTACCGAACTGGAGAGCAAATACAGACTACCGACAAAGCTATTCTGCCCAACGAATGGCAGGCGGCGGAGTTCTGCGAGATTTAAGTCATGAATTAGACTATGCCCTGTGGCTCTTCGGTTCGTGGCAAAGATTAACTGCAAATGGCGGGAAATTTAGTGCCTTGGAAATTGACAGCGATGACACCTACTCGATTTTAATGGAAACCCCATCATGCTCATCTGTTGCCATTCACTTAAACTATCTTGATCGAGTCCCGCGCCGACAAATACTCCTCAATACCAAAGAGCAAACCATTTCAGTAGATCTCTATTCCAACAGTATTAGTCTGAATGGAGTTCCAGAAAGTATAGCCCTCGATCGGGATTTTACCTATCGTTCTGAACACCAAGCTATGCTATCTGGCCACTTTGAGTTACTATGCAGTGCTGAAGCAGCCCAGGAAACCCTCCGAATGATAGAAGCTGCTGAACAAGCTGCCAGACTACACACGTGGATCGAACAATGATCAGGATCTGTACAATATGCGCTCGTGCTGGATCTAAAGGTGTCAAAAATAAAAATGTCCGAAATTTACAGGGAAAACCCTTAATTGCTCACACAGTAGAACAGGCCAAACGTTCTCAATTATTTGACTGCATTGCTGTGAGCAGTGACTCTCAACAAATTCTGGACATTGCCCAGGCTTGCGGTGTGGATTTTTTGGTGAATCGCCCAGCAGAGCTAGCTACCGATACGGCTGCAAAATTACCCGCCATTCGCCATTGTGTGTCAGAAGCCGAAAGAAAGAGCGGTTTTCAGTTTGATGTAGTGGTTGATCTAGATGCGACTTCGCCCTTACGATTACCGGAGGATATTCAAGAAGCGGTGAGTTTACTAGAGCGTCAAGGAATCGGTAATGTGATTACAGGGACTCCATCTCGGCGATCACCCTATTTCAATTTAGTAGAGTTAGATGAAAATCAGGTTGTTCGCCTATCAAAGCCTTTACGTCAAGGGATTGTTCGTCGTCAAGATTCTCCAGCTTGTTTCGATATGAATGCCTCAATTTATGTATGGCAGCGAAATGTATTATTCAATTGTGAAACAGTATTTAATCCTGATACACAGCTTTTTGTCATGCCAGCGGAACGTTCCGTTGACATTGACAGCAATTTAGACTTTGAAATCGTTGAGCTTTTGATGGAAAAGAGACTTGACCAATGAGTGAAATTTCCTATCGTGCCCTATTTGATTTGACTGACAAGGTTGCTGTTGTGACTGGAGGAGCAGGTATTCTTGGACAGCACTTCTGTGCTGGATTGGCTGAGTCCGGTGCAAAGGTCGCTGTTGTTGATATCATGGAGGAGCCAGCTAGGGAGCTTGCCAAGGAGCTAACCGAGCGCTATGCTGTCTCGTGTCTAGGCATTGGCTGCGATGTTTCACAACCAATTTCAGTGGCAAGCTTAGTTCGTCAAGTTGTAGACGAGTGGGGAAAGATTGATATTCTCCACAATAACGCTGCAACCAAATCGGATAACCTCGATGAGTTTTTCGCCCCTTTTGAAGACTATAAACTGGAAGAGTGGCGCAAAATCATGTCTGTCAACCTAGACGGTATGTTCTTGGTTGCGCAAGCAGTAGGTAAGCAGATGGTTACTCAGGGCACTGGGGGAAGTATAGTTCAGACATCCTCTATTTATGGAATCCTTGCACCCGATTCTAGGGTTTATGAAGGCTCATACTATTTAGGTAGGCAGATTAATACGCCTGCTGTGTACAGTGCCTCAAAAGCAGGAGTGATTGGGCTAACGACATATTTATCTGCATATTGGGCAAGTCAAGGAATACGAGTGAATTCTCTAGTCTTGGGTGGTGTAGATAGTGGACAGAATACGGAGTTTAAAGAACGATACTCAGCACGTGTTCCACTGGGTAGGATGGCCCAAGCCACAGAAGTTGTTTCTGCTCTCCTTTACCTTGTGTCTGATGCCTCAAAGTATGTTACTGGGCAGACACTAATTGTTGATGGTGGATTATCAGCTTGGTAAGTGTTCTAAATAGGAGAGTGGGTTTCGGCTGGGTCAGTAGGTTTTGATTAAGATTATACTAGGGCCTGTCATCAGTTAAGCCAAACAACAAAAGCTGCCAGGTAGATAGCCCCCAAAAAGTTGCGTGCCGTTTTGTCATAACGAGTGGCAATGGCACGATACTGCTTGAGTCGAGCGAAGAAATTTTCAATCAAATGTCGTGCTTGATAGAGATGCTTATCGTAAGGATAAGGTTGTTTTCGATTGGACTTGGACGGAATCACGGCTTCACATCCCTGATGCACCAGTCGTTGGCGCACCCGCTCATCAGCATCATAGGCCTTATCCGCCAGTAGAGCTTTGCCTTGAAAATCATCAAGTAGGACATCAGCACCGTCGAGGTCGTGGGCTTGTCCACCGCTCAGAAAGAATCCGGTGGGATTTCCCAACGCATCACACGTTGCATGAATCTTGGTACTCAATCCTCCTCGTGAGCGACCAATCGCTTGGTCTTCAGGTTCTACTGCATCGGCTAAGGTGTTTTTTTTGCTCCTGCACTGTGTTGATGAGCTCTGACAATCGTCGAATCCATTGAGCCATATTCGTTGTCTGCCTCCTCGGACAGTACCTTGAAAATTCGCTCCCACACTCCACTCTTCGACCACCGGCTATGTCTTGTATGGACGACTCGAAAATCTCCGAATCTCTCAGGTAAGTCTCGCCACGGTATTCCTGCTCAGTAACGATATAGAACAGCTTCGACAAACAAGCGATTATCCTTTGCTGTTCCACCCACATGACCTTCCCGACCGGGCAGCAGGTCTTTGATTTTCTCCCATTGGTCATCTCTGAGGGCGTATCTTTTCATCTCTTAGGCTTTTTTCAGTTCACCTATTCTATTCTCTCTAACTGATGACAGGCCCTAAGAGAAATCAAACAATTTTTTGGTAGTGCATTTTAGTAAAGGACAGAGAAAAAGATAGGGTCTTCCTTTTCTGCCAGCTTCTCCCTGATCTGGCGATTATATTCATGGATGAACATCCAGATCGCACCAATGTGATTCTCTAGCTTCCTCGAGAAAGATAATGTCTTCCTCACTAGCCGGGAAATCCTCTGTCTCAGGGTGTTGTTCAGTCTTTCTATGTAGCTCGTCAAGCCGCTCTCTTTCCCAACGGCAATATGCCGTTTGCTCGGAATCACATCGACATAAGCCTCCCAGTAATCTGTGTACACCTTGGCACATTGTCTGTACACCCCAGGGATTGACTGCCATAAGGCAATCGCCGATTCCCTAGAGCGGTTGCCAATATGACAACCGATGACTTCTCGGGTATCCGCATCTATGGCCAGCCAAACCCACTGCTTATTCCCTTTGTTGTCCACAAATGACCAAAGCTCATCCATCTGCACTTTCATCTTGCCTTTGGCTTTGGGTATGACTTCTGCGGTTTTGGGCACTGCTTCATAGGAGTCATTGACATAGTGTTGTAGCCAACTGTTGGAAACCCCTGTCACCCTGGCGATCCCTGCGAGGGGAATCTTCTCTAGCAACAGCAAATCAACCAAAGACAGGGTGTCCTTGTCTTTGGGCTTCCACTGGGGGTCTTCTACGAATTGGCGGTGACAGTCTCGGCACTTGTAGTTCTGCTTACCGCGTCGGGTGGTACCGTTCTTGGAGATTTCGTGAGACCCACAAGTGGGACAGGTCATCTCAGTAGTCATGTGTTCAACTCCTTGGGAATCTAGGAATGCAAGGGTGATGCCTTGTTTTTCTCTATCCTTTACTTTAATCCACTACCAATTTTTTGTATGACCATTTTTGACGAAAATTTAGTCTCGATGCATCAGTCTTTTAGAGACCAGGAATACGCAGTATGCGAAAAGTACTGTGATCTTGTCTTGTCGGTACAATCTTCTAATCCAGAGGCTTTGTACTGTAAAGGTAGAGTATCCGAGATCCTGAATCACCCAGAAAAAGCAATTAGTTGCTACTCAAAGCTTGCTCTACTTTTCCCACATGAAAAAGAATATCTGCGTCTACTAGAAAAGGTCTCCTCTGAATCTCAAGTCAATCTTAGAGATGTCAAGGAAAGGGTAGAGCAAGCAAGATTGCAAATCGAGAGTTTCCCTGGTCGTCCATCCTTACAGTTCTTTGACAATAGCATAGGTAAGGGGTTTGTTCCTGCACATCCTTCCAATGATCAGATCGCTCAAAAAATGGTCACTGGACAAGTTTTTGATTCCCCAATAGTTGACATCGCCAAGCAATATATAAGTCTGGGATCTTCTGTAATTGATGCTGGAGCCAATCTAGGTCAAATGACTATGATCTTCTCGTCTCTAACTGGGAGCAGTGGAGTAGTTTACTCAATTGAAGCTGACGACTATTTAACCCATGTAACTCAAGAAAGCTTGAAGATCAACAATATTTACAACGTGGTTCAAGTTTGCCATGCTGTACATGAATTTGATGACAAAGCTCTCTATTTCCCAGTACAAGACTTCAAAACCTATCACTGTTATGGTGCTTATGGCATTGACCCCCACTCACAATCTGGAAGACAGGTCAAGACCAAAACTATTGACAGCTTAAACATAAGCGTGCCAGTGAGTTTTATGAAGGTCGATGTTCAAGGATCTGATTTATTTGCCATGAGAGGGGCTGTCAGAACTATTCAAAAGTACCGCTTTCCTATCATTTTTGAGTATGAAGAGGATCTTCAAGAAATATTTTCAACAACATTCCAAGATTACGTTGATTTTGTCTCTTCAATTAAGTACAGGTTTCTGAAAACGATTGATCGAATCAATTACCTGATAGTACCCCAAGAGCACTAGGCTCTAGAGTTTGTCTTCTAGAAGACAAACTAAAACTGAATAAGCCCAAACTCTGAACACCTTAAGGTATATAATCCGTGGACAAGCTGGACATCTTAAAACAGATTCTGTACGTAGATCGTATTTATCATGCACTGAATATTCTTCATGCAAGACAACAGGAAAATTCATGTAAAGTTATAGACTTGAGAACTTCCGAGCTGAGACTCTTTTCCCAGAATGGTGAGGATGGTGTTTTGGACGCTATTTTGCGTGCATTACAGGATTCTCCACCATTCTTCGTTGAGTTTGGTGTGGGAGATGGCTGGTCGTGTAATACCCGACTACTAGCAGAAGTTTTTGAATGGAATGGATTATTCATTGAGGTTGAGCATGACGACTATCTTAAGCTAGCTGAGCGATATTGCCATTCAAAAACTGTCTGCTGTCTTGAGTCAATAGTAACTCCAGAGAATATTAATCAGATTTTTACTCATCATAGAGTTCCTAGCCGATTTGGCGTTTTGTCCATCGATATTGACGGTCAAGATTATTGGGTTTGGGAGGCATTGGATGCAATTTATCAACCCGACATCGTAATTATTGAGTTCAATAGTGCACATAAACCTGATCAACACATTGTCGAGAAAAAAGGATTACCTTTAGGACTGCCTTTAACAGCCACATGGGGCGCATCTCTTGGGGCACTACAGTCTTTAGGAGAAAAGAAAGGTTACAAGCTAGTGCATACTGAAATGGCCGGTGTCAACGCATTTTTTATAAGAGAAGCACTACTTGCTGAACGAGAATTAACTTTCCTAGGGATTACTCGTCGTTCACCTAACTTTGGTCTACGTGGGCTGAATCATTCTAATCTCACTCTATATGGAACATCGGGCAACATGGGTAACCGCCCCTTGGCTGATGGTTTATGACTGTTCCCAACAGCCAACCAGCATCTCTACTCAAACCTTGAACTCTTTTTCGCAGTAAAGTTATGTCTGTTTCAGAAATCTATGCATGTCGAATAAGCGGAAGTCCAAACCTGATCACAGTTCTAGATCTAGGCATCCAATCCCTTACAGGTGTTTTCCCGAAAAATAAAAATGATTCAGTTACTTCTGGGCCTTTGAAGCTTGTATGGTGTCCTGACAGTGGACTACTACAACTTCAGCACACCTATGACCTGAACGAGATGTATGGCGATAATTATGGTTATCGCTCCGGTCTAAACAGCTCAATGGTTCTGCACCTTCAACAAAAGGTCAGATACTTAAATCGAATTTGTCCCCTTAGCGATGGTGACATTGTCTTAGACATCGGTAGTAACGATGCAACGCTCTTGAAGTCTTATGAAAATCCAGGTTTAAAAAAACTTGGTATTGACCCAACTGGGCGTAAGTTCGCATCTTACTATGAACAAGATATTGATCTAATTCCTGAGTTCTTCTCTGCCAGTGCATATCGTTCTAAATATCCCACTAAAAGTGCCAAAATCGTCACATCAATCGCAATGTTTTACGATCTCAATGTTCCCAAGCAGTTTGTGGAAGATATTCACAGTATCTTAGACAAAGATGGAATTTGGCACTTTGAACAAAGCTATATGCCAACGATGCTCCGCATGAATTCCTATGATACTGTTTGTCATGAACATTTAGAATATTACTCTTTAGGGGTTGTTAAGAAGCTTCTTGAAGACTGCGATCTCAAAGTAGTTGACGTACAGATGAATGCTGTCAACGGCGGTAGTTTTGCTGTAACCGCAGCTCGTAAAGATTCTCAAATCAAAACCAATGATAAACTGATTGACTGGCTCCTAGGACAAGAAGAGCGGATGGGTTTACATACCCCGAGACCCTTTCGTAGTTTTGAAGATCGCGTATTTGAACATCGAAAAAATCTTCTTAGCCTGATTCGCGCTCTTAATGAAGACGGGAAGAAAGTGTTAGGCTATGGAGCATCAACTAAAGGTAATGTTCTCCTGCAATTTTGCGGACTGACAGATCAAGATATCCCTTGCATTGCCGAAGTCAATCCTGACAAATTTGGCGCATATACACCAGGCACACATATTCCTATTGTTTCAGAAGAAGAAGCTAGAGCAATAAAACCCGATTATATGTTGGTTCTGCCCTGGCATTTTAAAGACTCTATCATCCGTCGTGAATCCGAGTATTTAGCAAATGGTGGGAAATTGATTTTTCCCTTACCAGAAATTGAAATTGTTTAGTCTTAAATTGGGTACATCTCAGTTAGGAGATGAGTATAATTACTCAGACCAAGTATATGATTGTAATCCAATTAAGCCGTCAGTGCCCCATTCAGGTACGCACACCTATGCTTTAACACCTTTGGCACATTCTCC
>NZ_JAYGHW010000097.1:0-52811 GCF_034932185.1 Spirulina sp. CCNP1310
AATCTGACTCTGTGGGCATGGGGGGAAGGGGGAAGGGGGAAGGGGGAAGTGGCTGTCCTCTATCCCATGGTAGAGATGGATCCTTGGGATTTAAGCCTGGGGAAAGATTCGTAAATTTGGGGGATCAAGGATATTGGGGTAGATTGAGCCGATTTTATCCCTGTTGAGGGGATGGAAACCGCCCTCTCCCTACTCTGATTCTCAAACCCAACCCATGAAATCCTCCCTGGTTATCCTATACCACCGTGAACCCTATGATGAAGTCATTGAAAATGGCCAGGTTCACTACCGCCCGAAAAAAAGCCCCAACGGGATTATGCCAACGTTGAAAAGCTTTTTTGGCCATGTGAATCGAGGCACTTGGGTGGCTTGGAAACAGGTCAGCGCTGAACAGAAAACGGATTTCCAAGCCCGTGTTCAGGTGGAGGAGGAAAATCACTACAGCGTTTTACGGATTCCCCTGTTAGCCGAGCAGGTGAAGCATTTTTATCACATCACCTCGAAGGAATCGGTTTGGCCGATCCTCCATTCCTTCCCTTGGCACTTTAGCGATGAATCCGCCGATTGGGAAAACTTCCAAAGGATTAACCGCCTCTTTGCGGAAGCTGCTTGCCAAGAAGCTGCCGATGATGCCCTGATCTGGGTGCATGACTATAACCTCTGGTTGGCCCCCTACTATATCCGCCAACTGAAGCCTGATGCTAAGATTGCCTTTTTCCACCATACGCCGTTTCCAGCGGTGGATGTGTTTAATATTCTGCCGTGGCGGGAGCAGATCGTCGATAGCCTGCTCCGTTGCGATGTGGTGGGGTTCCATGTGCCGCGCTACTCGGAAAACTTTGTCCATGTGGCCCGGAGTTTGCGGGAAGTGAGCATTATTAAACGGGCGGATCCCCCGCAACACCTCACCCGTACCGGCACGGCCCTAGCGGAGCCGGAAATGGTGACGCAAATGCGCTACGAAGGGCGCACCGTCCATATTGATGCCTTCCCGGTGGGGACGAACCCCAAACATATTCAGTCGGTGTTGGCTCAACCGGAAGCGGTGGAGCGCCTGGCCCAAATGCGGGCGGAGTTGGGCGATCGCAAGCTCCTGATTGCCGCCGGTCGGGTGGATTACGTCAAGGGCAATCAGGAAATGCTCCTGGCCTATGAGCGGTTGATGGAGCGTCGCCCGGATCTCCACGGCCAAGTGACGTTTCTCGTCACCTGCGTTACCCCTGCCAGCGGGATGCGGATCTATGAAACCACCCAAACGGAAATTGAGCAGTTGGTGGGGCGGATTAATGGCCGCTTTGCTCAATTGGGTTGGACTCCGGTGCTGTTGTTCACGGAACCCCTCAACCCCATTGATTTAATGTGCTATTACAAACTTGCCGATGTTTGTTGGACGACACCGCTGCGGGATGGGTTGAATCTGGTGGCGAAGGAATATGTGGTGGCCCACCAAAATGATACAGGTGTGCTTGTGCTTTCGGAGTTTGTCGGGGCAGCGGTGGAATTGCCGGAGGCGATCCTCACGAATCCCTATTCTCAAACCCAGATGGATAGTGCCATTGAGCGGGCCATTGCAATGCCGGAAAATGAACAAAAGGCCCGGATGGCCCAGATGTATGAAACCGTCACCACCTACGACGTGAAATATTGGGGCGATCGCCTCCTGGGGATTTTCCAAGATCTCCAAAATTCTCCCCCAACCGTGAAGCCGAAAGCCACCGCCGCCTAGATCCATTCCCCTCGCCCCCTACCAGCGAGGGATTTTTTTCGATGTCAATCCTCAATGGCTTGGGAGTTCCCCGCCCGTACCCAGCCGGTGCGATCGCTATTGGGCAAGCGCACTTGCTCCCAATTGCCATCCTCACTGGTTTTTAAAATAATGATTTCCTGATCATAGGCCAGCCCACTAATGGATTCACTCTCACCATTCGGCTCTGAGCGCAAACTCAAGCCATCGGGCCAAGTCACCGTTGCTCGATAGGCCCCCGGTTCGAGTTCCTCCGTTGGCGATTCTGGCTCTAGGGATTCAGCGGCGGTTTCTGGCTCTGGCCCATTGTCCGTTTCGGGATCTGTTGCCGGCGGTGAGGCCGTGGGGCGTTCTTCTGAATACACCGGCCGCTCAGGGATCACAACCATCCGGCTCAAAAAGTAATAACCCGCCGCCGTGCCACTGGCCAACAGCAGAATCAACCCCGTAATCACGCCTAAAATAAATTGCAATATCGAAGAAAACGACATAACTGAGACCAGAACTCTTCCAAGCGTACAATCAAGTGAGACTGAGAAGGACTGCCGTCGTCACCACAAACCTTTGTCAGCGTTCGTTGTGAGGACTTTAATCCTCTCCCATATTTAAGATGCACCCATTTTAACAGCGTTTATCGCAAATCTCGTCTAACTAACCTCTGTCTGGGCAGCTTGGCGTAGCATACGGGTTTGATCCATTAAATCCTCCACATCTTCCTGGGAAAGGCGTTGGACATAATTGACTTTAATTTCATCAATGAGGGCGATCAGTAAATATTCAACCCGATCAATACTTTGCTGGGCTTGGATTTCATTGCGCATTGAATTGGTGAAGGTTTCAGCCAACTGTTCAATCAATGCATCAAACTCTGGATCAACGGTGAGCAGTTGTTGCAGTTGACTATAGATCACATCGTAAAGATGGTGAATCACCTGTTTGGTGATGGTCTCTTGCATTTGCATCACCCCCGGTAGCCGTTGCATCTGCTGGGCGGCGGGGACATCGGCGATCGCCTTCCGAATCCCATAGTCCATCAGCGCTTCTAGATCCTGGCGTGTTGCCGGTAACACTTGGTTAATCGTCACCTGGGCCACCAAGCGGATAATTTCGGCAATCTCGTTGGTATTGTTGAGGTCAATATAGGAATTTTTCTGCTGTTGGGCGAGAAAATCCGTCAATTCACCCCGTTTCACGGAACCTTGCACTTGATTGAGCAAACTCACCACCACCACCTCGGTGAGGTCTTCAGCGATGCTCGCCACAAACCCTTGGCTAATCTGCCGCTTAATTTTAATCATATCCACCAAGTGAGATTGATGGAGGCGGATCAGCGTCGGCACAGCCCGCAACAGGCGCACCATATTCATCCAGTGGGGGATGGGGATGAATAAAATCACATCGTACCAACGCCACAGCATTGCATCCAGCCAGCTTACCCCTTTGCGACGGCGACTAATCACCCAAGTCCGGCCGAGGAACTCCACCAAAAACAACGCCGTAAAGGGAAAGTCAATCAGACCGAAATTATCAACCGGCTCACCATTTTCGCCCACGGGCCGAAAAAAGTTTGTTTCAATCAGGGGCTGGATTTTACGCTCAAAGAAACGGAGTTCTTCGTTAACATTGCGAGACTTTAAATAACTTAAACTCCAAAAAGTTTGAAAAGACTCTTTGGCTGAATCATCACCAATATGATCTCGCATGATGTTTTTAATCCGCTCCAATGTTCCCGTTTTATTGGCAACTTGGAAGGGATTCGTATCAATCATTTCATCACTTTTTTCTCGGAGGATCGCCAGGGTTTTCTCAACTTCGGGCGAATCTAGGTTATAGAGAATCAGTGTCTCTTTAAAGTTTTCAAAATCTGCTAAATATGCTTCTGTATCTCGGTAGGGTTCAATCCCCTTCACCCAATCATACCAATCCGCAACAGGTAAGCTAAAAATCGTTACCGGCTCTTCGGGAAAACGATAGGTAAATGCGCCAATATTCATATCAATAAACCGCACCCGCCCCTGAAGCCAAAAGTTTCGCATAGAAACATAGCTTAAATCAAACACAACCAAGCATAAATTGAGGGCCGCAATGATGGCGAGGGCTTGCTCAATCCAGAGGCTAATTTTGCGGGGGCGTTTGGTTTTTGTCACAGGGATGATGGATTTGGGTTTCAACAGGGCCATGGGGGTTTAACGTCATACACAGCAGGGAGGATCTTGCCCTTAACGCTATCACAAATTTTCTCCGTTGTACGGGGGAATCTGATCTAAAAAAACGGTGGGCGATCGCCCACCGTTAGCACAGGTTACGGAAATGCTCCAGCCAGATTGGGATTAGATCACCGTACCATCGGGGATCACAGCATTTTTAAGTACAACCACAATGCCACTCCGGATATAGAAGCCCTCGGATTCACGCGCAGCTTCTTCCACCCGGTCTTTATTGAGAATTAACACCTTTTGACCGATGCGGGCATTTTTATCGATAATCGCCCGGCGGATCGTTGAACCTTCACCAATCCCGATGGGGACTTGTTTAGAATCGTTGATGTTTTGCCGCTCGGCAAAAGGTTCATAGTAGTCTGCCCCCATGACGAGAACATCCTCAATTTTACAACCGGACTCAATCCGGGTACGAATCCCCAAAACCGAATGGCTGATGTTGCATTCTTTGAGAATACATCCTTCGCCAATAATCGATTCTTTGACTTCGCAATCCAGTAACTTGGTGGGGGGTAGGTAGCGCGATCGCGTGTAAATCGGGGCCTGCTCATCATAAAAACTGAAAGCGGGCTTGGGTTGCATCGTCAAGGCTAAATTAGCCTCAAAGAAAGACTCAATCGTCCCGATATCTTCCCAATAATCATCAAATAAATAGGCCTGCAAATTGTAATCAGCGGCAGCCCCAGGGATGATTTCTTTACCAAAGTCCGTTTGGCTGGCATTTTTTTCCAGTAAATCAATCAAGACTTGCCGCTTAAACACATAAATGCCCATGGAGGCAATATAGGGTTTTTGGCGGGCATCATCTGGACTTAAACCAAGGGTGGTGGTGTCCACCTGCATTGCTTTAAGGGCTTCCCCTTTGGGTTTTTCACTGAAGTCCACAACGCGACCGTTGTCGTTAATTTTCATCAGACCAAAACTAGAAGCCCGCCGCTCATCAATGGGAATCACTGACAGGGTAATATCAGCCCCCGTTTCGCGATGACGTTGAATAAAGTGGCTGTAGTCCATGCGGTAGAGATGATCCCCGGAGAGAATTAAAAACTCATCCGCATCCCATTCCCGAAATAACCACAGGTATTGACGTACCGCATCCGCTGTCCCCTGAAACCAATCAGGATGCTCTTGGGTTTGATAGGCCGCAAGCACTTCCACAAAACCATCACTAATGCTAGAAAAATTGTAGCCTCGGCTGAGGTGACGGTTGAGGGACGCGGAATTAAATTGCGTCAGGACGTAAATTTTATCAATGCCGGAATTAATGCAGTTACTCACTGGAATATCGATTAAGCGATATTTTCCGGCGAGAGGAACTGCGGGTTTTGCTCTTAGTTTTGTTAAGGGGTAGAGGCGAGTACCTGCACCGCCACCCAGTATGATCCCTAATACTCGTTTCACGGAAAACCTCTTGACTGCCAGTATTTGACTCTCCAAGACAAGTTTATGACGGTGTGGCCCAATTTTGACATCGTTCCCGCCTTAAAAGTGCATCTCTCTACCCCCTTACCCCCTCAGTCCTCTCCTCACCATGGTAGGAGGGGAAGCCGGCCAAGCCTTACCAGTCCCCCTTTGGCGACATTGGGGGGATGGGGGGAACTGTCAACCATTGACTCAGTTAAAGCCGTGTCAGACTTGCGGTGGCGCGATCATAGCGAAATTGATCAAGGGTTCCATCCTTGATTTTTTCAATCACCACCTCAATAGCCTCTAGGGGAACAAGAAACCATTCTCTGGGGTTGACAGGGATCGCGAAGCGGTCTTGTAGTTCTACATCTAAGCGGGTAGCACTCAAAAACCGATGGATCAGGGTCTCCAACTTTTTAGGGTTGATATGGCTGAGTTTGAACGTGGCGACAATTTCCACATCCGCGAGGAGATAGGTGGGGTCGTGCTTGGCATTGGCGATACGCTTTTTAACATTTCCCCCTGTTACGCCGATTTTGTGGATCACGGATCGATTTTCGGCAATGAAGGGAACATCGGATTGGCTTCTAAGCACATAAATGTAGCCGCTGGGCAGGTCATCCGGGGAGGATGTCAAATTATCTAGCTCCCCTTCCCCTTGGGGAGCTAGGGCAGTTTGAGAAAAGAGGGGGCCGAGATCGGGGGTGGTGATACGGCGGCTCGTTTTATCTTTGTTTAAAGCGCGTTGGAGCGATCGCATCAACAAATCACTTTCGGTGCCGTTGTCATACACCACCCGCAGACGGTGATTAAGCAAACCGGAATCGGTGGTAAAGACTTCCCCCGCTGCTGCCACGAGGATTTTCTGACCCTTGAGGATAAACAGATCGCCGCGATTAATTTGGGCATTGTCCTGATATTTGAGCGTTGCCCTTGCGCCGCTTTTCAAGTCCTGCTGCACCTGTTTAAAGAGGGGTTGAAATTGCTCAAAATCTAGACAGGGATTGCGCTGGGCCACTTCTTCGGCGGCTTTAATTTCTTGGCGGGAACGCACATGGGTCAGTTGGGTGATCTCATTGGCGGTGGTATCAAGGCCTAGGGCGGCGAGAAGGGCCTGATCATCTTGAGCCTCAACGTCTATTGCTGGGCTGGGGCTGATGTCCGGTGTGGCAGTGAGCAGGTGGTGAGGGTCGAAAGGCTCCAAAAGGGTACGGCATTCCTCCGATTCCCGGAGGCGATCCAACCGCACAGCATAGAGCCGCTCAAAAATATCCCGGTCTTCCCCCTGTTGGGGCAGGCGACCCTGTGCCAAGACAAACCGCTCAATTTCCTCAAAGCCTGCGATGATCCGCTCCTCTCTGGGGGAATAGTCAGCCAAGGGTTCGGGGGCCAGGTCGATCCCCAGTTCACCCAATAGGGCCAAATCCTCATCGGTAGTCGATTGCAGAGATTTAGCCATGGTTTGCTAACTGTTGCCGAAACCAGTTGGCGGCGGCGGTGTTGGTTTCTTGATTCAGTCGTTCTAGGGTTTGTTCGAGGAGGGCAATGTCCAACCCGGTGAGGATCTGCGATTGGGCGATCACCCCATAGCGGCCATCCTCCCCCAAGCCAAAGGCAAAAATCCGGCAGCCTTTCACATCAATCACCCAATATTCCGGAATCCCTAAACTGGCGTACAGTTGCTTCTGTTCATCAAGATCAAGGCTGAGGGTAGTATCGGCAATTTCCCCCACTAAATCCGGTAAACGGTGACGCTCCGTACTGATGCGGCGCGGCTCCCCCGGTTGCCATTTGGGGATGTTGTCGCCTTTGTATAAAACGAGATCCGGGGCGCAGGCGTGGGTATCGGGGCATTCGATCAGGCAGCGACCATAGGATTGTAAAACGACTTCGGGGTGTAGGAAGACCCAAAACCCAAAAATCATCGTCATTAGGTCGCTGAACGCGGCGTGATTTGGCCCTTCTTTACCCATCTCTACCCACAACCACCCTTGATAAAATGAGATTCTTTGCCAGTCTAGGGCGGGATTGTCCCGGATCGCCAGATAGTCCTGCCAGGTGGCAGGTTTGTGGCTGGATTGGGGTGGGGTAGGTTTTTCGAGGGCGAGGGTCATGGCAGCAACATCGAGCAGCGATACCCTCCGGCTCCCCTGCTCCCCACTTTGGGAGCAGGGGCTGGGGGATGAGGGCATGAATTCATTCAATTATACAAATCCTAAAGATCTTGGTCTTCCTTAACTTTGCGTTGTAGAAAGGCGATGCCTTCGGCCATGTGTTTTTCCCAGGGATCGGCGGCGGTGAGGGAGGGCAGTCGGCCTCTTTCTTGTTTGAAGCGTAGGGCGCGTTGCGCCAAGTATCGCGCATCGTCGAGATCCATGGCGATCCGTTTGGCGGCGATCACCTCGGCTACTTGTTTTAAGCGTTCTTCGCTCATGGATTTAGCGAGGATGGCGTAGGCTTCGCCAAAGGGGTTGATGCGATCGATTAGATCCATATCTAGTTCTGTGACGGAGAGGGCAAACTGCCGTACTCCATCGATGAGGGCGGTATTTTGAGGGGCTTCCTGCTCTTCCCTCACCCCCGGCCCCTCTCCCAACCTGGGAGAGGGGAGGAGATTATAGGTTTCGCTGGTTTCGTTGGCGGTTTGTTTGGCTTGTTGAACGAGATTGAGGGCGGCGATCGCCTGTTGTCGCACCGCTTCTTGATCTTCTGCCTCTAAATGGGCGTATTTCTCTTTAATAATTTTGCCCATCCGCACCTGGGTCAGTTCCTCCGGAACCATTTCTTCATCGAATAGACCCCGTTCCAGGCTGGGTTTATCCTGAACAAAAGCTGTCACCAATTCCGTTAAGTCTTCGCGGCAAATGCGTTGGGCTTCTGGACTCTTGGGTTCCACTAACCCTTTAATTTCCAGTTGAATTTCCCCTGTTGTGGAATTAAAACCCACATTGCACTTGCTGGGATCATAGCCTTCTGCACCGTAATCAAAGCCGGGGGTGGGTTCGTTTTCGGGGCGTTTGGGTTTGAAGTCGAAGCGGGGGGCGAGGACTTGTTCCATGAGCAGGCTGGCGGCGATCGCCTTCAATGTATCATTCACCGCTTCGGTGACGGTTTCTTCGCTGGCATCGGGTTCAGCGATCAGGTTGGTGAAGCGGGCGCGGGTTTTGCCGGGAGCATCGCGGGTGGAACGGCCGATGATTTGGATGATTTCCGTGAGGCTAGAACGGTAGCCGATGGTGAGGGCGTGTTCACACCAAATCCAATCGAATCCTTCTTTAGCCATGCCGAGGGCGATGATCAGATCAACATGATCGCGGTTATTTTTTTGGGTTGAATCTTTGAGGGATGCTGATACTTGATCCCGTTTGTTGGGGTCGTCGTTAACGAGATCGGCAATTTTAAGGATCTTGCCGTCGGGGGTTTTCACGAGTTGAAAGCCGGTGTCTGGATCTGTGCCTTGCCATTCCCCTAATTCTTCAAGAATGTGCTCAACTTCTTTGATTTTATCTTTAGTACTTTCGCGGGAGTTGACGTTGGGGATATGGAGGATTGTTTTTTCCTGAGGATTGAGCACCTCCATAATCGCATCGGTGTAGCGATCGCCGTAAAAATAGTAGCCAATGTCCAGTTGTTTGAGGTATTGGTAGCCGTTGAGTTGTTCGTAGTAGGTATAGGTTACGGTTTCAAAGCGGGATTCATCTTCAGGGTGGAGGACGGCTTCGGCATCACCGCGAAAGTAGGAGCCGGTCATGGCAACAATATGGGTTTTGTTGCGGGTGATCAGTTGGCGGACATGATCCCCTAATTTATTATCGAGGTTGGCGGAAACATGGTGAAATTCATCGACGGCAATGAGGCGATGATCGAGGGCTGCGATGCCAAATTTATCGATGGCAAAGCGGAATGTGGCATGGGTACAAACCAGCACTTTGGCATCGCTATCGAGAAATTTTTTAACGGCTTCAACTTTGCCGCCATTATCACCGCCGGGGGCATCACAGAGGTTCCACTTGGGTTCAACGTGCCAATCAGCCCAAAACCCAAATTGTGTGAGGGGTTCGTTGTGGAAGCTGGCCCCAATGGATCGTTCTGGAACGACGACGATCGCCTGTTTTAACCCCTGATGGTGGAGTTTATCGAGGGCAATGAACATCAGGGCGCGGCTTTTACCGGAGGCAGGGGGGGATTTAATCAGCAGGTATTGTTCGCCACGTTTTTGGTAGGCCCGTTCTTGCATGGGGCGCATCCCCAATTCATTGGGTTGGGTGGATGTGCCAGCTTGGGCGTAGGTGACGGAGACGGCGGGGACGGCGATGGCTTTATTCATAGCAGCAAGGGCAAAGTTGGGTGTGGGGGTGAGTTGGGTGTAGAGTTAGAAGGGTTTTTCAAGGCGATTTGCTTCGCAACGCTACGCGATCGCTGTCATTTTTAAACCGTCGCCTGGGATTTGATAGTATTATTGCTCTCCTGCCAAGGCGATCGCCTGCCCAAGTAGAGCGGGACTAATGCGTAAACCTACCTGGATAAGGTTCTCTAAATCCTGCTTTACAGATGAGATATATCCCATTTGCTTTGCGAGTACGACTACAGCTAAAGTACCTCGAACGGGAATCTGGAGAATTTTGGCTGTTTTTCGTGCGGCTAGATCATCAATAATTGCCTCATAGCTAGGATTCTGAATTGCCCAGGATAAGACCTGACTTTCTCCTAAACCTAGATCCCAAGTGGCGATCCTTGAGTCAATTTCTGGTGCAGGCTGAATGAATGCTTGGCCTGACTGCTGAAGCCAATTTACAGCACTATCGGTATAGCCTCCTAGACTAATTTCATCGGCAACGCCTTGAGGAATCATGATCTGATCACACAGTTTACTGAGTAAATCAATGCGATCAATTTTGGTTAGGCTGATGATGGGTGAGGCATTGACGACCCAAGATTTAACCACGATTAACTTCCTCGATTAATTCTTCTACGGTGGTTTGGAATGGAGAAACTTCAAGTTGATCGAGTGCTTGCAGGAAAGTTTGACGGCTAATTCCTGCTATTTCGGTGGCTTTGGATTGGGAAATTATGCCGACTTCGTACCATTTAACTATGGCGGCAATGAGCATTTTTTGAGCAAATTCGTCTGGGGTGCTGCGGAGTGCAGAGAAGGCACTTTCGGGTAGGTTGATTTGAATTTGGATCATTGGATTAAGGCTATGAATAGTGAATGGGTTGATGCAGCTATTATGGTTTGGATTTTTTGTTTTTAAGGGAGGTGGGGGGTTTTTGGGGGGTGAGTTGGGTGTGGAGTTGGAAGAGTTTTTCGAGGCGATTTGCTTCGCAACGCTACGCGATCGCTATCATTTTCAAAGCGGCGGCCGATGTGGATGCGTTCGAGGGTTTCGTTAAATTGTGCCGATCGCCTGAATAGCCAGGTTTAAAAATTGTTCGGCGCGGTCAATTTGTTCTGTGGCTTGGTCAATGGTGACGGCGTTGAATTGTCCATAGTCGCCAGTGGTGCGAAGTTCTTGGGCTTCAATTAAGAAGCGGTGAAACTCTGGTGAAACTAGCCCTATTTTAGAAAATTCTCGACCAAATGCGGCAATGACAGCAGAATGCTTAGAAAAGGAAAGTTTTCTACTTTCTAAAAAGGCTTCGGCAATGTAGAACATGGTGTAATAGGCGCGGGATGCTGCATAGTCTGGATAGTGATTGGAAAGGAGAAGTTTTGCTGCTTCTAGGCTTTGTTGGGCTTTGAGAAGAAGTTCTTGTTGCTCGTTGGTCATAGCAGAATTCCTTCTTGGTGGATATTGCGAAGTAGTGCGTTGTTGCGGGTTTGGTAGTCGGTTTTTGTCATGAAAAGGCAGCTAATGACGACATCATATTGTAGGGAGAGGGCGGCGACAATTTTGCCGGTGCGTTTGATTTCTTCGCCGGGATTGGTGAGTGATTGCAGCACGACGAGGACATCAATATCTGATTCTGGTTCGTGATCTCCACGGGCTTGGGAACCAAAGAGGATGAGTTGAATGAGGTGATCGCCATAAAGTTGGGTGAGATCTTGTTTTAGAAATTTTAAAACGGGTTGTAGGGTTAAGTTCATGATTTGGTTTTGAGTGGGGTGGTTTTTTGGGGGTGAGTTGGGTGTAGAGTTGGAAGAGTTTTTCGAGGCGTTTTCCCTGCGGGAACGCTACGCAAACGCTATCATTTTCAAAGCGGTGGCCGATGTAATTTTTTCGCTAAAGCTGGTTGATAATTTCGGTGGAAGAGTAAACAGGAATGTTGCTATCGATAAAGTCTTGATGAGAACTTTCACGGGTAGGTTTACTGGTATTTTTGGGTCAGATAGTTTATGTATTCTGTTTGTAGTTCATCATCGCTGGGTGCTGTGCCAGGATGTTTGGCAATGCCTCGAAGTCCGGTTAGGGTTCCGGGGGGGATGGCGGGGGGGGGAGAGGGTTGTTTTTGTTGAAGAAATTGGGCAAAGTGGAGAATTTCGTTGATTTGGCTTTCTGGGAGGGTTTGGATGAGTTGATAGAGTTTTTCGGCGGCTGTCATGATGTAAGGATTCAGGTACAGTGGGGTGTTTGGCTAGGGGGTCATTGTATGGCAATGCCCACTTTACTACTTTAGGGTAAATTTTGTGAGTAGTTGTAAACGGGAACTTTAATAAAATGATCGGGTTGATTTTTACTTAAAATTGTCTCTTGTAAATGCGCTACAGTTGATGGTGAGAAAAATTGCTCACCTGTTTCTTCATTGACGCGAGCGGGAACATTTTCAATGATGAAAATTTGACCGTTCAAATTTAAAGTGTATGTCACTTGTTTTTCGATGAGTGTTTCTTGCCAGTTAGTTGTCATTGTTACTCATTCTCCTTGTGGTAAAGTTATTATCCCAGTTTTGGAAATTAGGTTCGTACACTGTAATGATTTTAACGAGTGGACGACTTGGATAGCTACACTGAATATGGATCGGACGTTTTGCGACGGTTAAACCAAAAACAACTTGGCCCGTATTTATCTTGTGGATAGTTTTCGATTATTTTTCCATTGGCAATTGCCTCTCTAATTTCTTGTACTCGGATTTTTCGCAAGATGGATTGATCGAGAGCGTGTTTAGAAAACTCAATTTGATCTTTGATGAATTTTTGACGAATTTCGAGAATGAGTGTGTCCATTGAAATGATGGTGATGGAAGGGTTGCTTGTTTGGTTTATTAAGTTGAATTGTTGGGTTTGGTTTTTTTGGTTTTTGGGGGGGTGGGGGGTTTTTGGGGGGTGAGTTGGGTGTAGAGTTGGAAGAGTTTTTCGAGGCGTTCGGTGTCGTTTTTGAAGCGGCGGCCGATGTAGATGCGTTCTAGGGTTTCGTCGTTGCGGTTGTGTGCTTCGCGGACGAGGGGGTAGTGGCTATCCATGTGTTTGGGGTCGTACATTTCGGCGATGGTGGCGGGGAAGTATTGTTCGCGGGCGAGGAGGATGTCTTCGGCGCAGCGGGTGAGGTCTTTTTTGTTTTGGGTGGTGAGGGTGGGGACGGGGAAGGTGTTGTAACAAATAATCGCAGAGTATCTAAAATCTCCTTTTAGTTTGCCACTTACAGCATGAACCCAAGCCAAGTGTATTTTTGAACCAATTAACGAAAATAACCATAAAGGTGCATCGAATATTGCTTGTGCAGAATCAGATATTATGTAATCTTGAGTAAGATATGCGATTGGCAAATACTCTCGTCGAACAGAAGATACACGAGGGACTAAAATTTGGTATCCATTGCTTTCATTTGTCATATAGAAGCGATAAGGAATATGAGCATAATTTTTTGCAATTTTTCCACCATTTTGTCTTGACATACGAACTGCATTAAAGCGATCAGCAAAAGCAGATTCAATTTCAGCCGTTAGCCGATCTTCTGAAGTAATCCATATGCACGAACGCCGTTCACCACGAATAAATTCTTTTGATCCTGTCAATGGTCTTATAACATCTCTGAGTGCTGGATTCTTTTTAATATAATCTTCGCGTTCTTGCTCTGAAATTATTAAATTCCCACCATCATACGCAATATTTCCTGTAGACATAGGCGGCAACAATGATATTGGCGTTTGACTTCTATTTACAAACACATTACTGGAATCAGTGAGATAAGCATTAATATTTGATACCTCTTTTTGAAAACCTTCCCCAAAAATATTTTTGGATTTCTTGGTTTTTGTTAGTCCAATTATTACACAAAAAACTCCTGCATTATTTGCGGCATTATTTTTCCAAACAAATGTTTGATGAGCGAAATATATTTCTACTCCCAAATCAAATATAGGTTTCCAAAGAATGGGAACTTGAACGCCTTGAACAATAGAGTTAGTCGAAACAAATGCACACGCATTAAAATAACCTAAACATTCTGCGGACTTATAAAACCAACCCGAAACATAGTCAAAATACTTATGATCTTTTGTGAACCTAAGAGTTTCTTTTAGATCTATTTTTTGCTCTGGGGTTTGTGCATTAAATCCAGAAAATGGCGGATTCCCACAAATATAAGTCTCTCCCCCCTCATTCTCAAACTCAATCTCAGCCTCATCCTTCATTTCCTGCCACAAATCCAAATCATCCCGCCGGATTTCCACCCCCCTCCCCGTCGGTGGACACAACTCCAACCAATTCAACCGCAACGCATTCCCGCAAGTCACCCAATTCTCACTCTTTAACGGCAAAAACTCCGCCAACGCCAACATCTCCCCCCGATACAACACATCACACTGATACTCCGCAATAATCAACGCCAACCGCGCAATCTCCGCCGCAAAATGCCTCAACTCAATCCCCCGAAAATTCGTTAACGCAATCTCAGAACGGCGATCGCCCTCCCCCCGCCGCCGATTAACCTCCGCCTCAATCCCCCGCATCTCCTTATACGCAATCACCAAAAAATTCCCCGACCCACAAGCCGGATCAAATACCCGAATCTTCCCCAACCGTTGCCGCAAATTTAACAACTTTCGCCCATTTTCCCCCGCCGCCGCCAACTGACCCCGCAGATCATCCAAAAACAACGGATTCAGCACCTTCAAAATATTCGGCACACTCGTATAGTGCATCCCCAACGCCGCCCGATCCTGCTCATCCGCCACCGCCTGAATCATCGACCCGAAAATATCCGGATTAATCCGCCGCCAATCCAACCCCCCCACATGAAGCAAATACGATCGCGCCACCTTGCTAAAACGCGGCACATCCACCCCCCCCGCAAACAACCCCCCATTCACATAGGGAAACTGATTCGCCCAACCCCGTAACCCCACCCGCTCCCCCACCGGAGTCGCCATCGCCCGAAACAACTCCGACATCACCTCCCCCGTATTCGACCCATCCCCCGCCGTCATCTGGGCGATCGTCTCCGTAAACAACCCCTCACCGTGAAAAATATTCGTATCTTCCGCAAAAAAACAGAAAATCAACCGCGCCATAAAATGATTGAAATCCTCCCGCCGCGCCTCCGTATCCCAATCCGGATTCCCCTTCACCAACTCCAGATAAAGCCGATTTAACCGCCCCGTTGCCTTAATATCAAAGGCATTTTCCCGGATCTGCCGAACCGTCGTAATCCCTGCCAACGGTAAAAAGAAGCCAAAATGATCCGCAAAACTGGGGTAGGCACAGGCCACAGTCTCCCCATCCAACACATTCTCCGCCTCAAAATCCACCCCATCCGTCGCCAGGATGAACTTCACCTTCTGCCGCGCCGTCGCTCCACTGTCCCGCAACGCTGCCAACGTCGCCCCCACCTCCCCCACACCACAAACCTTGATGTGGATATTGTTGCGCTGCAACACCCCCCCCAAATCCGATTGATTGGAACTACCACTTTTCAACCGCTTGATCGTCGTCGTCTTATTGCCAAACGCCTCCAAAAACGCATAGGGAAACTCCCCCCCATCAAAGGGAGCTTCCGCTAACCGTGAAACCGCCTCCTCAATTTCAACTGCATTCATGGCTTAATCTGGTTAAGAACTCGACCTCCCCCTTTTTAAGGGGGATTAAGGGGGATCACTCTCCCCCTTTTTAAGGGGGATTAAGGGGGATCTCCCCCATCACTTCAGAAATTGCGATCCTTTAATCCGGTAACTGATACTGCGCCACAATCCGCCGCGCAAACTCCGGTACATGATCCGCCAACTTCTCCGGATGGTTCCGCTTCACATAGAGGTAATTGCGCGTGAAATGGGAATCGATGGAAAATCGTGCATATTCCAACCCCTTCGGGCCAATGCGCTCAATCACCACCCCCATTAACTTCGCGGCCCACATTGGCAGGGTTACGCCTTTGTCATAGGCGGGGATACTCTGCTGCACAGCGGCACGGCGATCGCCCCCACTCCCCACCGGCTGCGTTTCTAACTGCCCTTGGATTAAATCCAGCATTTCCTGCCCCGTCTGATTGCGCACCACAATCCACTGCCAACCAAAGGGCGCACCCATATACCCCACCACCAAATCCGCCAAGCCATTGACATAATCAAAGCAACTCATACAGGAGGGGGCAAACACATCTTTGAGTTCCTTTGTATTTAAACCAAAGAAGGGGACGGTTTCCGTTGAGCCATCCTCATGCTTGAAATGCACCCGGAAATCCTGCATAAACTCGTAATAGACAACGGTATCGGGGGAGCGGCTCGTGGTGTCGAGGAATTTTTGTAAACCGGCGCGGCTGACGTTATCCACGCAGGGCGTACCCAATACATAGAGCTTTTCTAGCCCCAATTCCTTTTCCACCGCCCGCAACGCCTGGATCTGACAGCCTACGCCAATCACTAACAGCCGATTTAACCCCGATTGCTCGATCTGCTCCAAAACTGAAAGGTTGGGGGATAAGGTGGGCTTGTTGACACGGGCGGCGAGGACTTCCTCCGGCGTGCGGGCAATCACTGGCATCGGTTGAAAGCGGTCTTCTTGCGTGTTTTGTACACAGACCACGCCTTCCACGAGGTTTTGAGTGAGCATTTCGCAGGCGATCGCACTGACAATCCCCGTCCATTGCGCCCCGGCAATGGGTTCCGTCTTGCGAGCGGCAAACATCTGCTGATGCACGCCAAAATAGAGTTCATCGGGATTCTCCAGGTCACGGGGACGATTGTGGGCCAGAGCCTCCAAATCTGCCATCTGCTGATTCAGAAAGGCACAAGCCTCTTTCACATAATGGATATAGTAGGTATCGCACAGGCCGCACTCACTACAGAGTTCCTTGGCCGGGCGACGGCTACCGGGTTTCATAGCTCTGGCTTTTTGATGGGTGGGGGCAGTCATGGCGGTAGGGATAGACAAGATCAATCGAGGTTTGAGGTTTAATTTTCCCAGATTCCCGGCAGAGACGGGGGAGTTTGTGAACGATTGTGACAAACATCCGCCCCGGTTCGAGGAAGTTTGCGGCCCCGGATTTAACTTTGCTAGCGTGAGAAGAGAATTTTTATCCCATCCCTCCTATGGCCAAAATCGAAGTTAAGCGTTTGTTTCAAGCGGCTCAAGCGGATCCGAGTTTGCGCGATCGCCTCAACGAAGCCCCCAACCCTGAGGCCTTTGTGGAGATGGCCCAGGCCCTCGGCTACGATTTTTCCGTAGAAGACTGGCAGGAAATGACCCGATTTGCTGTGGAAGAATTGGAAAGTTTCGTTTCTGAAATCCCAGGGATTTAATCCCTCAATTGCAATCCCATCACCCCAAATGGAGCATAATTAAATATGGGCTGGTTTAAAGGTCAATTTATTGATGTGATTGAGTGGCTGGATAATACCAATGACACAATCGCCTATCGGTTTGAACGCCACAATAACGAAATCAAACAGGGGGCAAAGCTGATCGTCCGCCCCGGTCAAAAGGCGGTGTTTGTCAATGAAGGTTCTGTGGCGGATGAGTTCACGGAAGGAACATTTGAACTCTATACCCGTAACTTGCCGATTCTCACCAGTTTAAAAAGCTGGAAATATGGGTTTGATTCCCCCTTTAAGGCCGAAGTTTATTTCTTCAGCACCCGCATTTTTCCCAATTTAAAATGGGGAACCGCCAACCCGATCATGATCCGGGATAGTGAACTGGGGCCGGTACGGATTCGCGCCTTTGGTTCCTATAGTATTCGCGTCTCTGATCCCCGCCTGTTGTTGGAAAAGGTGATCGGCACCGATGGCCTGTTTCAGGTGCATGAAATTAGCGACCATCTTCGGGATGTGATTGTCCCTTCTGTCACCACCTGGGTGGCTCAATCGGGGATTGCCTTACTGGATTTTGCGGCCCATTATCGGACGATGGGGGATCAGGCGAAGGAGGCGATCCAAAAGGATTTTGCCCCCTTGGGGGTGGAAATTGCCCAGTTGATGATTGAGAATATTTCCCTACCCCCTGAGGTGGAGGCGGCCCTTGATAAACGCTCCTCCATGGGGCTATTGGGGAATCTTCAGGATTATACCCAGTACCAAACGGCCGAGGCGATCGGCAATATGGGCAAACAGCCAGGGGGAGCGAATCCTGCGATGGGCATGGGCATGGGCATGGCCATGGGGCAACAGATGGCCAACGCCATGCAACCCCAAGCGGCTCCCCCACCGCCGCCAGTGGCCGCCGCGCCGCCGCCGATTCCTACCACCCAATGGTATATGGCCAAAAATGGCCAGCAGGTGGGCCCCGCCGATGTTCAACAGTTGATGCAGCAGGGTTTAACCCCCGATACGATGGTGTGGTGTACGGGGATGGCCAGTTGGCAACCGGCGGCCCAAGTGAGCGCCTTTGCGGGCCTATTCCCCCCGCCCCCGCCGCCGATGTAGGAGGAGTGAGGAGTGAGGAGTGAGGAGTGAGGAGTGAGGAGTGAGGAGTGAGGAGTGAGGAGTGAGGAGTGAGGAGTGAGGAGTGAGGAGTGAGGAGTGAGGAGTGAGGAGTGAGGAGTGAGGAGGTTGAACATCCCTCTATCCTCTCTTCTCTATCCTCTCTTCTCATGAAATGATCCTTACCGGAAGGATTTTTCACCCCTACTCGAGGAATGTGGATTTATCTTGTTTGGGGGTTTTGAGTTTTTCTTTTAAATCGGCTTGAATGTTTAAATGTTCCACCGCTTGTGGTGTGAGCGATCGCCCCTTCACCACTTTACCGAGGCTGTCATCCTCCACCATCCCCAATCGCAGCAGCAGTTTCGGCCCCGATTCCCCGAACCGAATCACCATGCCATCTTTCACTAGCACAGGTCTACGGATCTGTGCGCCATCAACATAAACCCCATTTGTGCCTTGATTGATCAACTTCCAATGCCCATTTTCATAGGTTAAGATCGCATGGCGACGGGACACCACGGCACTATAAAGCACGATGTCATTTTGACTGCCTCGTCCGAGGTTAATAGTGCTCTGATCACTAAAAACCCAACTTTGAACTGGGACAGATTGACTGGGATGGAGTAAGGTTACAGCAATCACAAAAATTTCCCCGCTGCACGCAAGATGGAAAAATCGGGGAGTCGGTAAGCTCCTCAGCACTAGATTAACATTGTTCTTTTCCTTTCGCCCTAGGGCTGAGACTCCCAATCCCCTGCTTTAATTGCTGAAAATGGTTTGCATCGTGGCTGGCCATGATCGAAAATCGCAATCGGCTGGTGGGAACGGTGGGGGGACGGATGGCGGGAACCCAGATCCCCCCGTGGCGCAATTGAGCGGCTAAATCGAGGGCTTGGGCGGGGCTATGGAGTTGGGCGCAGAGAATGGGGGAGGCGGAGGGCAGGAGGGGGAAGGATTGGCTGAGGATTTGTTTTGCGGTGTCAACATTGCGCCAGAGTTGGGCGCGGCGTTGGGGTTCGCGGTGGAGGAGGGCGATCGCCTCTTTGGCCGCCGCCGTATCAGCGGGGGAAAGGCCGGTGGTATAGATCCAACTGGGGGCGCGGTTGCGTAAAAAATCGATCAATTCTGCTGAACCGGCCACATAGCCCCCCAAACTCCCTAGGGCTTTACTCAATGTTCCCACTTGAATTAAAGGCTGGCCGGTACAACCAAAATGCTCGACAACGCCCGCCCCATGGGGGCCAAAAACCCCCGTTCCATGGGCTTCATCGATGAGCAGCATCGCTTCATATTGGGCAGCGATCGCCAATAATTCCGGCACAGCGGCCAGATCCCCATCCATACTAAAGACGCTATCGGTGGTGATCAGGCAACGGCGATATTGATGGCGATGCTCTTGCAACAATTGGGTTAAGGCCGCGAGATCACCATGGGGAAATTCGTATACCGTTGCACCGCTGAGTTTCGCCCCCATTTTGAGGCTGGAATGGTTATAGCGATCGCCCATCACCCCATCCCTTGGCCCGACAACAGCGGCGATCGCTCCCAAATTGGCCAGATAGCCGGAACTAAAGACGATCGCCTCTTCCGTTTGTTTGAGATCGGCAATGGCCCGCTCCAAATCCTGATGCAGTTGCCGATGGCCACTGGTGAGGCGGGAGCCGGTGCTACCCGTGCCATAGGCCGCTGTGGCGGCGATCGCCGCCGTGATCAGCCGTTCATCCCCCGCTAACCCTAAATAATCATTACTGGCAAAGTTAATCACCCGTTGCCCCCCCAATTCCACCACCGGCCCCGCCTTCCCTGCCACGGTTTGAACGGTGCGATGCCATTGGGCGCGGTGGATCGTCTTCAGGGCAGGGGTTAACCAAGCGTAGGGGTCAGCCATAACAACTTAGGGACTAAAGAGGGTATCAGCGCTATCGCTAATTTCCCGGAAAAACAGCAAGAAGCCCAAGATATCCCGAAAGGGGCGCGTAAACAAATTGAGGGTATAGCTGATCCGGGCAATGAGCGATCGCCCAATCACAATCACATCCTCATCCTCTAAAGGCACATCCTGGGAGAGATCCCCCATTAACGCTTGACGGACATTGAGCATTTGCGTCACCGGCCGCCCCTGTTCGGGATCAAAACGCATCAAGGCAACAGCACTCAAATTCGCATCGGTGGGATTGGGGGAAATCTGCGTGAGGGCATCGAGGAACGTGCTGCCGTTGGCCAGTTCCAAGGCCCCCAACCCCTGGCCGGGATGGTTCAACACCCGCACCGTAATCCGGGCCTGGGCTAAATTGGAGCGCGAAGCAAGGCGGCGATCGTAATTTTGATCTTCCCCCAGCGCCAACCGCGAGAGAATCACCGCATCCCCTTCCAATAAAAACATCGGCGGCAAAGGTTGCCCCCCCTGGAGCGGCGTAAGCAGATCAAGGGTTTGCTCAATCACCGTGCCATCGAGCAAAGTGCGGCGCACCAACACCGAGCGCAGATCCCCCTGTTGGGTACTCCCCCCCGCCCGAAAGAGGGCATCAAAGGGACTAGATCCGGGGGGCAATTCATAAAATCCCGGCTCCACCACTTCCCCCGTCACCGTCACCAAGGCAGTACGGGGGCCACTGAGGTTAACAATCACATCGGGGCGGTTGCGGAGGTAGCGATCGCCCAATTCATAACTAATCAAGGTTTCGGCTTCCGGCAATGTCATCCCCCGCAGCCGCACTAAGCCCAAAATCGGTATTAACACCTGGCCCTCTAAATCCAAAATCGCCTGGGTATTAAACTCCGGAAAACCAACAACATTAATTGTAATCACATCGCCAATCCCCAAACGATAGCGATTAAATTCATTATTGAGGGAGTCTTGATAGGGTGGGGGGTTATAGCCGGTAGGAGGAGGGTTTTCAGGATCAAAGGTGGGAGGGGGTAGGGGTTGGGCCGGTTCGGGCGCAACGGTGGGAGGGGGTAAGGGTTGAGCCGGTTCAATCCGAATTTCCGTAAAGGGTTCCTCCTCCACTTGTGGGGGAGGCAACTCAAAAAACACGGGATCTGAGGATTCAAACTGAAATTTGGGTAGCTCATCGGCATCCTCGGCCCAACTGGGAAAGGCGAGGTAAAGGGAGCCGGTGGCGGTGGTGAAGAGGCTGGCGACGAGGGCTGCTGTACAGCGATGGGGGAGGGAGGACATGGGAGGGGGATGGGAGGAGTTCTGTTGGCAATTTTAGGCGGGGGGAATGGCGATCGCCCAGATCCGGCAGATCCCTGCTTGCCCATGGAGGCCCGGCTTAACCCTCAGATCCAGGGGGTTGGGTTAGCTAGGGGGATTCGGAGGTGACGAAATGTTAAAAGTGTGATCCCCCTCACGTTTCCTGGAAATTAATCCGGCTACAATTAAGGTTAAGAAGAGATTAACGAGCCGTTAACATTCCCTCAAACCTGAATGCAGTTCTCAAGGAGGTTGCCATGACCACGCTCCAAGCCCCCCAATCCACAACCGTGATTAAAATTGCACCCCTCTGGCAATCCATCCCAGGACAACCGCACCAACCGAAGTTGACAGCCCAATGGCGTACCGATGCCAACGGCAAGCTCTATTGTCAATGGTTAAAGGCTTAGACTTTATGGCTACCGCCACAGCACTAAAGCCGGGAGATTAGCAAGCCTAGTCTCCCGGTTAATATTTTGAGATCATGCTGCTCTCAAGGGTGAGGGGGAGAGCGTTATAGCTTGTTCACGGGTTAAACAAAACGATCTCAACGTCCCTCTCCCGCTCTGGGAGAGGGATTTAGGGTGAGGTCAAGAGAGTTGGTGAGGGTAACAGAGATCAATTTTCAGGTTTTTGATAGGCTAAAACCATGTATTTGATCCAATGGAGGCGGCTGGCTAGAGTGATTTGGAGGGTTTGATAAAAGGCGCTCCATTGCGACCAATCGATGCCTTTTTTCCCCCCCAAATCAAAAAGAAAATCATAGGTGGGGAGGGTATTTTGGGTAATGTCGCGCTCGAGGTGGGGCTTGAAGCCAAGATCGGCGGCTAAGGCGCGATAGTTTTCCACTGCATAACGCACATTGACCCCACCATAAAAACCCGGTTTAAATTGAAAAGCTGACCCTAATTCTAAGAAGGGGATGAGCCAAAGTTGAGGCACAAAATCCGATAGGGCTAAGTATCCTCCTGGTTTGAGGACGCGCCAGGCTTCTTGGAAAAACTGACGACGATCAGGAAAGTGAAAGATACATTCCACCGCTAATACCCGATCAAAGGAGGCATCGGGAAACGGTAGGGCGCAGGCATCCCCCTCCACCCATTGGATATTGTTGCCCGGTGCGGGGGTGACTTTGGCTTGGGCTTGGGCCAGTTGGCGGGGGTCGATGTTTAAGCCGGTGAGATCCATCCCGGTGAGGTTTTCATTGAGGCTGGCGATCGCCCCCCCAAACCCACAACCAGCATCTAATACCCGCTGCCCTGGGGTGACTAAACCAGCGTTATAGACTTCATGGGTAAGTTGTTCGGCGGCTTGGGCGAATTCTTCGGGGGTGGGGGTGTGGCGGGGGGGTTCGGGCCAGTAGCCCCAATGGATATGGCGACCAAAGGCGGTGGTGATGGGAATATCCCCAGCGGCTAGGGCCTTGAGGATGAGGTCGAAGTAGGGGAGGTTGACGGGATGCACAGGATTGAGCCTCGCGAATGGGGTTTTAAGATCAAATCTGCTTGATCAGATTGGGTGGTGGGGGCGAAAGATTTTTCGCCCCTACTTAGGCGGTGGGTTGGAGGCCGGAGCCGACGGGGGCGATCGCACTCAATTGTAATTTAGGATGATCGCCGATGATTTGCTGTAAATTCCATTCATTTTTAAACAACAAAACGGGGCGATCCCATAGATCTTTTACCACCATCGTATTAAACAATCGTCCCGCCTTTTCCAACGCTTCCCAGCCCCCCGTCACCCAGCGGGCAACGGTATAACCCAAGGGTTCTAAACGGGTTTCAACGTTGTATTCATTCATGAGGCGAAACTGCACCACTTCAAACTGCAATTGACCCACGGCAGCGAGGATCGGATCCCGCTTAAATTCATCGGCGGCGTGCATGATTTGAATCGCCCCCTCCTCTTGTAATTCAGTAATCCCTTTGTGGAACTGTTTAAACTTAGAGGGGTTGGGGTTTTTGAGATAGGCGAAAAGTTCTGGGGAAAAGCAAGGAATGCCTTCGTATTCCAATTTTTTACCCTGATAAATCGTGTCACCAATGGCAAACACCCCCGGATTATTTAAACCAATCACATCCCCCGGATAGGCCACATCGAGGGATTCTCGCCCTTGGGCAAAGAGTTTTTGCGGTCGGGACAGGCGGACGGTTTTGCCGGTGCGGGCATGGCTGACGGTCATGTCTTTTTCAAATTTGCCGGTACAGACACGAATGAAGGCGACGCGATCGCGGTGTTTGGGATCCATATTGGCTTGCAGTTTAAACACAAAGCCGGTGAAATCGGGATAGGTGGGATCAATGGCCCCCTGGTTAGAGGTGCGGGCCTCCGGTTTCATGGCGTAATCGAGAAAGGCTTCGAGGAAAAGCTGTACACCAAAATTGGTCATCGCACTACCAAAAAACACCGGGGTCATTTTCCCGGCGTGGATTTGTGCGAGATCAAACTCTGGGGCGATTTCGTCAAGAATTTCTAAATTCTCCTTCAATCCCGCATACAAATCCGGCTCTAAAACATCTTTAACCCAATGATCATTAATATCGAAAACCGTATCCGTGGCGGCCTTACTACCATGGGCTTTGCGCTCAAAGAGGTGAACTTCCTGCTTGCGGCGGTCATAAACCCCTTTAAAGCGATCGCCGCTGCCAATGGGAAAGTTCACCGCATAGGTTTGCAAGCCTAATTCCTGCTCAATTTCATCGAGTAATTCCAAAGGATCCCGACCGGGGCGATCCATCTTATTAATAAACGTAAAAATGGGGAGCGATCGCAGTTTGCACACTTCAAATAATTTGCGGGTTTGCGTCTCTAACCCCTTGGCCGCATCCACCAACATCACCGCATTATCGGCGGCGGCTAAGGTGCGATAGGTATCCTCACTAAAATCTTGGTGGCCCGGCGTATCCAGCAGATTAATTTGATACTGGTTATAGGCAAATTGCAACACCGTTGAGGTGATGGAAATGCCCCGCTGTTGTTCCATTTCCATCCAGTCGGAAGTGACTTTGCGCTGATCCCGCCGGGATTTCACCGCCCCCGCTTCGTGGATGGCTCCCCCGTAGAGCAGGAGTTTTTCCGTGAGTGTGGTTTTCCCTGCGTCGGGGTGAGAGATGATCGCGAAGTTGCGTCGGCATTCGACGGCTTGGTGGAGTTCGGTGGCGAGGTCAGACATGGTGGAAGGGAATGGGCAATGGGGAATAGGGGATGACAAATTGGTGTAGGGGCGAAAAATGTTTCGCCCCCATCCGTTGACCGCTTAGATCAAACCCACGGCCCGGAAGCCCTTATACAGGACGATGGCGATCGCCGTGAAGACCGCCAAAATACCGAAATATGCCACAACTGCCATAGGGGTTTCTCCAAAAAATAAACTAAACTAAAGGGCCGATCTATTGATGCCGTTTTTCATTCTACCCCTTCCTATGGCCGCTGTTCTCTCTGTCAATCTCCCCGAAACTGCCTACGATATTGCGATCGCCCCCGGCTCCCTCGGTGACATTGGTGCGGCTCTCAAACCGTTGGGATTAGGACAGAAAGTGTTGATGATTTCTAACCGGGTGGTGGAAAAGTATTATGGGGAAACGGTGCGGCGATCGCTCAATGCTGCCGGGTTCTCCGTTGCTACTCACCTGATCCCCGCAGGCGAACGCTACAAAACTCTCAACTCAATCCAAAAAATCTACGACGCGGCCCTAGAGCATCGCCTCGAACGCTCTTCAACGTTCCTAGCCCTGGGGGGCGGCGTGGTGGGGGATATGACGGGGTTTGCGGCGGCCACTTGGTTACGGGGGGTTAACTTTGTGCAGGTTCCCACCACCCTATTGGCGATGGTGGATGCTTCCGTGGGGGGCAAAACCGGCGTAAACCATCCCCAGGGCAAAAACCTAATCGGCGCATTCTATCAACCGAAACTCGTCTACATCGATCCCGATGTGCTGAAAACGCTGCCCCCCCGTGAATTTCGGGCGGGGATGGCGGAGGTGATTAAGTATGGCGTGATTTGGGATCGGGATTTGTTTGCCCAGTTGGAGGCGGCGGGGCCGTTGCAAAGCGTCCATCAGTTGCCTTTGGCGTTATTGGAAACGATTTTAGTGCGATCGTGCCAGGCGAAGGCGGATGTGGTGGGGAAAGATGAAAGGGAATCGGGGTTAAGGGCGATCTTGAATTATGGCCACACCCTGGGCCATGCGGTGGAAAGTTTAACGGGGTATAAGTTGGTGAACCATGGGGAAGGGGTGGCCATCGGCATGGCGGCGGCGGGACAGTTGGCGATCGCCCTTGATCTCTGGGATACCGCTGCGGCGAAGCGTCAAGATGCGTTAATCACGAAAACGGGCCTACCGACGAAAATCCCTGCTTTCCTCGATCCCCTGGAAATGATCGCCACGTTGCAACTAGATAAGAAGGTGGCGGCGGGGAAGGTGCGGTTTATCCTGCCGACGGAAATCGGTAAGGTGGTGATCACGGATCAGGTCACGCCGCAAATTTTGCAAAAGGTGATCCCGGCTTGTCAGGATCCCCCCTGCCCCCCTTAAAAAGGGGGGTTCTGAGAATTTAACCCCTTATAAAGGGGGTCGGCGTAGCCGGGGGGATCATACGGCCTTAGCCGGAGTTGGATCCCCCCTAGGGCGAAAGATTTTTCGCCCCTACAAGCGGGAAAATCCCCCCAATGGGGCCAGAATCCGCAACAATGGAGGATGGCGTTTTTGTCCTTGGGGCAAAAACCTGATCCTTTGACCTCCATTTTTAGCAATCCACTATGACAACTTACTATTACGTCCTCGCCAGTCAAAAATTTTTACTCGAAGAAGAACCCTTCGCCGAAGTCCTCAAGGAGCGCACCCGCTACTATGGCGAGCACAACAAAGAAATTGACTTTTGGCTCGTCAAAGAACCCGCCTTCCTCGATGCGCCGGAATTGGCAGCGGTGAAAGCCAAATGCCCCCAACCCGCAGCAGCGGTGATTACCACCGATGCCTCGTTTATGACCTGGTTAAAATTACGCCTAGAATTTGTCCTCACTGGCGAATTTACTGCCCCCAGTGAGGCGATCGCCGATCCCCTCGCCTCCCTTGCCCCCACCGCCTAACATGGAATCCGCCGTTACCTCCTCCACCCTTCTGCTCACCGTCCTCTTGATGATGGGGCTGTTTTTCTTTATCCGCGCTTCGATTAAGGAGCGGATCGAGCAGATTGAACTGGAAGCCAGCCAATCGCCAGAGCAGTTGTTTCTGGCGATGCAGACCTATTTTGAAGGGCGGGCCTATCGGTTGACTGCCCTCGATGACGAAACGGGTCAAGCCACGTTTGAGGGATTTGTGCGGCCTAGCATCTTTTTAGCGGTGTTGCTCTCCCTGTTAGCGGCCATTGGTTTAGCCTGCTTGGGGTTTGTGGCCTCCTATTTGGTTCCCATGGTGGGGGATTGGGGCGTGGGGATTGCCCTGTTGGCCCCCTTGGCGGGTTACTTCTATTGGCAGCGGGCGGCCCGCGTTGAGCAAGTATTGCTGAAAGTGGAGGCGGGGACGACGAACCGCGTCAAGGTGCGAGGCCATCGGGATGAATTGGCGGAACTGCGGCGTAATTTTCCCCAGGTGACGGCCTAATGGTGCGCCCCCGGAAACGGTTTGCTCAACATTGGCTCCGCTCAGAAACGGTGCTGGATGCGATTGTCAATGCGGCGGGGTTGCGGGAAGGCGATCGCCTTCTCGAAGTGGGCCCTGGCACTGGCTCCCTCACCCAGCGGCTCCTGCCCAAAGTTGCCGCCGTTGTGGGGGTGGAAATTGATACCGTCCTCTGTGGCCAGTTGCCGAAGCGGTTCCCGGTGGAGAATTTGCTGGTGATTGAGGGGGATATTCTCGATCTCGATTTAGGGGCAGCTTTGGCGGATCATCCCCGTTTCCAGGCCCCGAATAAAGTGGTGGCCAATATTCCCTACAACATCACCGGCCCGCTGTTGGAATACCTGATCGGGGCGATCGCCCAACCCGTTACGCCAGCCTATGAGCGGATCGTGTTATTGGTACAGCGGGAAATTGCCGATCGCCTCTGTGCCGTTCCCGGCTCTAAAGCCTTTGGGGTGCTATCGGTGCGGATGCAGTATTTAGCCGAGACAAAACTAATTTGCACCGTCCCCCCCCAAGCCTTCAAACCCCCCCCAAAGGTAGAATCCGCCGTGGTTTGCCTCACCCCCCGCCCCCCAATCCAACCGGCCCAACAACCGGAACATTTAGCGATGCTGATTAAGCAAGCCTTCAGCAGCAAGCGCAAAATGCTCCGCAACAATATCAAAGCCCTCATCGATCCCGAAGCCCTCACCCCATTACTCACCCAGTTAGGGATTAATCCCGATGCCCGCCCCGAAGCGATCGCCGTTGCCCAATGGGTGGCGTTGAGTGATGCTCTCGTGGCAATGGGCAGTGGAAAGTTGTAGTGCTAATTGACGGAGGGGCGAAAAATTTTTCGCCCCTCCATGACCTACAGCCTTACACTATCTGACTAAGCGGATTCCCTATAATGTCTTTTCTCCCTACTCCCTGATGTACACCCTCATTGCTCCGGCCAAAATCAATCTCTATCTCGAAATCATCGGCGATCGCCCCGATGGGTTCCATGAGTTGGTGATGGTGTTGCAAAGTATTGATTTAGGCGATCGCCTCACCCTCGATCGCACCCACAGTAACAGCCATCTGCTCACCTGCAATGATCCTCAACTCAGCGGCCGCGATAACCTCGCCTATCGCGCCGCAGAGTTGATCAGTGAACGGTTTCCCGATGCCTTTGCCAGTTATGGAGGGGTGAAAATTCACCTTGAAAAACAGATCCCCGTGGCCGCCGGTTTAGCGGGGGGGTCTGCCGATGGGGCGGCGGTGTTGGTGGGGATGAACCTGTTGTGGAATTTGGGGTTAACCCAAGGGGAATTACAAACCTTGGCGGCCCAGTTGGGATCGGATCTGCCCTTTTGTGTGACGGGAGGGACGGCGATCGCCACCGGCCGGGGGGAACAGTTGGATTTTATCCATAGTCCGCCAGAGCCGATCTGGTTAGTGTTGGCTAAACATCGCAATCTGGCGATTTCGACCCCTTGGGCCTATCAAACCTATCGCCAACAATTTAGCCAAAAATATATTCAACACCCCGATGAGCAAGCGGCCCGCGCCCAACGCATCCATGCAGGGCCGATGGTGGGGGCGATCGCCACTGGGGATTTAGCCGCCATGGTGGCCCATTTGGAGAACGCTCTCGAAGCGGTGGTTTTACCCACCTATCCCGCCGTTAACCAACTGCGCCAAGCGTTGTTAACCGCTGGAGCGAAGGGGGCGATGATGTCCGGTTCTGGCCCTAGCGTGTTTGCCCTGTGTGAATCCCCAGACCATGCCGAAGCGGTAAAAACCAAAACCGCCAACCTGTTAAAGGATCCAAATCTCGATTTTTGGGTGACACAATTTAGCCATCAGGGGATTCACCTCGCTAGCCTGGAGTAGGGGCGAAAAATTTTTCGCCGCCCCCAACCCGCGCCATGGCAGATCCATGGCACGAGTTAATCACCCCTCGTTACTTGGCTCTGCCAAGTAATGTGTTCCCGGAGGCTCTGCCTCCACCCCGGCGGCGGAGCCGCCCACAGCCCATGCCATGGCAGAGCCATGGCACGAGAGACTCAACCCGATCTATCATCAACTCCTCTCTACACCCCCCTTTTTAAGGGGGGCAGGGGGGATCCATCCTTCCTCAACCCATGACGCAACCCCTCCTCTCCCTCTCCCTCGAAGAACTCACTGCTTGGGTACAAACCCAAGACCAACCCGCCTATCGGGGCAAACAACTCCACCAATGGCTCTATCAAAAAGGAGCGCGATCGCTCCTCGACATCACCGTTTTTCCCAAGGCTTGGCGGGAAAAATTAGCCGATTATCCCATTGGCCGCTCCGCGATCGCCCATTGCCGCACAGCCCCCGATGAAACCCGTAAGTATTTACTGCAATTAGCCGATGGCTTAATTGTTGAAACTGTCGGTATTCCTACGGAAAAACGGCTCACCGTTTGTGTTTCCTCCCAAGTGGGTTGCCCCATGGATTGCGATTTTTGCGCCACAGGTAAAGGGGGTTATACCCGCAATTTAGCCGCCCATGAAATTGTGGATCAGGTGTTAACGGTGCAGCAGGATTTTGGCCGCCGGGTTAGCCATGTGGTCTATATGGGTATGGGAGAACCCTTGTTAAATTTAAAAGCCGTGGTGCGATCGCTCCAGCAATTAAACCAAGATGTGGGCATTGGGGGGCGATCGCTCACCGTCTCCACTGTGGGTGTACCCCGTCGAATTAAAGAATTGGCAGAACATCAACTGCAAATCACCTTCGCCGTCAGCCTCCACGCCCCCGACCAGAGCTTACGGGAACAACTGATCCCCACCGCCAAAAACTACCCGATCGCCAAGCTCCTCGAAGATTGCCGGTACTACGTCAAAACCACAAAACGACGGCTTACCTTTGAATATATCCTCCTGGCCGGCGTAAACGATCGCCCCGAACAGGCCCATGAACTCGCCCAACATCTCAAAGGTTTTCAAACCCACGTCAACCTGATCCCCTACAACCCCATCAGCGAAGCCAACTACAAACGGCCCCAAGCCAAACAAATCAAACAATTCAGCGACATTCTCCACAAACACCACATCGAAAACAGCATCCGCTATTCCCGTGGTTTAGAAGCCAATGCCGCCTGTGGCCAACTGCGCACCCAACACCAACCGGCCACCACCAGCCCCGAACCCGCCTGATCCATCCCCCTGATCCGGAAAATAAACCAGAATGCCGAGTTGTTTAGAAGAAAGACCCGGAACTTGCGACAATGAGATTTGCCCCTAGATCCATCGTCCTTAAAACCAATGGGTACATCAGGCGAAAAATTTTTCGCCCCGACCCTCCTGATGAGCAAGGCTTATCGTCAGGATGTGAGTCAGGATATACCCAAGCGAATCGTTATATTGGGGGGTTAATGTCTTCAGGATTCCAGTTCTGCTTGCGATTTAGTGAAATCTATGGCCCTATCCGTTGCGACCCATGCTACTGGGGATATTCTCGTTACCGATGACACACCCGCTAATCTCCGATTACTGACGGAAATTTTAGTCAAGCATGGTTATCAAGTGCGAGCCGCCCGCAGTGGCCAAGCCGCCTTAGCGGCGGTGCAGGCGAAACAACCGGACTTGATTTTGCTGGATATCATGATGCCGGAGATGGATGGCTTTACGGTGTGTGAACAGTTAAAAGCGGATCCCCACACCCGCCATATTCCGGTGATTTTCATCTCAGCGCTGGATCATCCTGCGGATAAGGCGCGGGCCTTTGGGGTGGGGGGCATTGATTATATTCCCAAGCCGTTTCATCGGGAAGAGGTGCTGTTGCGTGTGAGCCATCATCTCAGTCTACGGCGGGCCCAGGATGCGTTGCGGGCCAGTGAAACGCGGTTTCGGCTCATTTTTGAAAATGCCGGTTTGGGGATTTTTGTCGCCCAACCCGATGGCCGGATTTTAAAAACGAATCGGGCTTTTCAACAGTTCCTCGGCTATGAGGGGTCAGAACTCTATCAAACCCTCTGCACCAATTGTTTGGGGGCAGCGGATCAGTCGCGGATTCTCCAACAGTTAGCGGCTATTGGTCGGGGGGAGATTAATCATTATCAGGTGGAGCAGGAATATCTGCGGGCGGATGGCCGGCAGGTGTGGGGGCGGCTGATCCTCTGTGGGGCGATGCAGGATGGGGTGGTGCAGTTTGTCTTTGGCATGGTGGAGAATATCGACAATCAGAAGCGGGCCCAGGAGGCTTTGGCGGCTTCGGAGCAGGAGATGCGGGCAATTTTTCAGGCGATGACGGATTTGGTTGTGATTCGCGATCGCCAGGGCCGCTGTTTAAAAATTGCCCCCACCCAAGCAGCGGCGCAGTTGTCCCCCAGTGAACTTTTGGGGAAAACGCTACAGGAATTAATGCCGGATGTGGCGGCACAGTTACAGGGGGCGATCGCCCATACCTTAGATGAACAAAAAACCACTAAGGTGGAATACCAACGCCATGAACAGCAGGATCTGGTGTGGTTTGATGCTCGTCTATCCCCCCTGTCGGCGGATCGGGTGGTGTGGGTGGCCCGGGATGTAACGGAAGACCGGCTGATTGCCCAAAAACTCCGCCACAGTGAGCAGGAAATTCGCGGCATTTTTGAAGCGATGACGGATTTAGTCCTGGTGGTGGATGCCCACCGTCAGGAGGTGCAGGTGATGCCCACCAATTACGGCCGGTTGTTTGAAAATAGCAATGCGGTGATTGAAGCAACCTTTGAGCAATTTTTCCCCCAAACCCATGAAGTCAATACCTTTTGGGAGCCGATCCAACAGGTTTTAAGCAATCAACTGACGCTGACGTTTGAATATCGCCTCCAACTGGTAACGGGATCGGTGTGGTTTGCGGCGAATATTTCCCCCTTGCCTAATGATTGCGTGATCTGGGTGGCGCGGGATATTAGTGCGCGGATTGAGGCGGAATTAGAGTTACAAACCCTGGCGGCCGAACTGGAGGAGCGGGTGATTGAGCGGACGGCGCAACTGCGGCGGGTGAATGAAAATCTGCGGGCGGAAATTAGCGATCGCATCCAAGCAGAAGCGGAATTAGGCCGCTCCGAGGCTCGGTTCCGTCTGGCGGTGGATAACATCCCCAATATGTTCGTGATCTACGATCGCCATCTCCGCTATCGGTTTGTCAATCACCAAGCCTTAAAAACCCTCGGCTTTCAACGGGATGCCATGATCGGCCACACTGATCGGGAACTCTTCCCCGACCCGATCACCCAAGCCTACGTTCCCCTGTTGGAAAAAGCGGTGGCGGAGCGGTCGATTCAATCGGGGCAATGTACGTTTGCTGTGCCGCGCCAAGGGCATCTGATGTTTATGATTACCTATGTGCCGCTGTTGAATGAGGAGGGGGACATTGAGCAAATTTTAGGCATTGCCCTCGATATTACTGAGCAGCAACGGTCGGAGCGGGTGATCTGGCAGGCCAAGGAACAACTGCAAGCGGTGTTGGATGCCGTGCCGGGGTTTGTGTCTTGGATTGGTCGTTTTGAAGAAATGGATTCAGAACAGTCCCAAGAACTTTACTATCTCGGGGTGAATCACCAATTAGCCAGCGCCTTTGATGTGGAACCCCAGGCTTTTATGGGGCAGCGGTTGGGCTTTTTGAATTTAGGCTCACAGTTTGAAGAGTTGTTACAAAATTTGTTTGAAGGGCCGGATCGGATGCGATCGCAGGTGGTGGATGTGCAAATTCGCGATCAAACCCGCCATTATTTGGTGGTGGCCCAGAAGTATCAGGAAAATCAAGCGGCGGTTTCCGTGGGCATTGATATCACCGCCCGCATTGAGGCGGAAACGAAATTGAAACGGGCCTATGAGCGATCGCAATTGCTTTCCGAACTCACCCTCAAAGTCCGCCAATCTTTGGATTTGGATGAAATCCTGCAAACCGTTGTTTGGGAAGTGCAGCAAATTCTCCAAACAGATCGGGTGGCGATTCTGCAATGTGAATCGGAGCAATGGGGTAGGGTGATTAAAGAATCCGTCTTAACGGGAATTCATCCGGTGGGATTGCAATCCGCCACCATTCCCTGTCAGATCTTGGCAGTCAACCCCTATGTTGCCATCCATGACACCGCAACACCAGCAGTGGGGGATGTTCAGCCGGTGCTGACCTTTGGGGGGTTTCCGGTGCGATCGCAACTCCTCGTCCCCATTTTCATCCAGCAAAACCTTTGGGGCAGTATTTTGGTGCAACAATGCCACGACCCCCACTACTGGCAACAGGATGAAATCAAGTTACTCACCGCCCTGGCGGATCAATTGGGGATTGCCGTCGCCCAAGCCCAGTTATTGCACCATTTAGAGGAACGAGTAGTGGAGCGCACCGCTGAACTCCAACAGGAAATTGCCGAGCGCACCAAAGCGGAAACCGCCCTGCGGGAAAGTGAGGCCCAACTCCATCGGGTGATTCAAAGTAATGCCTATGGGATTGTGGTTTGCAACCATCTGGGACGCATTGACTTTGCGAATACGGCGGCGGCGGAATTGTTCGGGCGTTCGGCTCAGGAATTACTGGATTTTGATTTGGGCATTCCGATTCCCAGTGGTGAACGGGTTTGGAATCGCGAGGATCTGGCTGCTCCGACGGCCCACGGCGATCCCACGGAAATTTGTCTGGTTCATCCTCAGGGGCGGCAATGTATTGTGGAGATGCGATCGGTGGCGATCAATTGGTATGGCAAACGGGCCTATTTGCTCTCCCTGATGGATATTACCGAACGGAAAGCCATTGAACAGATGAAAGATGAATTCATCTCCATTGCTAGCCATGAACTGCGCACGCCGTTAACCTCCATTCGCGGTTCCCTGGGGCTACTGGCGACGGGCCGCCTGGGGCAACTGTCGGATAAGGGGCAGCAAATGCTCGATATTGCGGTGAATAATACCGATCGCCTGACGCGGCTCCTCAATGACATTCTGGATCTAGAGCGGATTGAATCGGGGCGGATTAAAATCCTTAAACGCCGCTGTGATGGTTTGGAACTGATCCAGCAGGCGGCCCAGGCGATGGTTTCGATGGCGGAGCAGAACCAAATTACCCTCTGTTTAGAATGCGATCGCCAACGGTTTGCCACCTATCCCTTGCCGGAGGGGACGGTGGCGGGCCAACCGCCTTTCTCGATCTATGTTTGGGTTGACCCGGATCAAATTTTGCAGACGCTGACGAACTTAATCAGCAATGCGATTAAATTTTCCGAGCGCGATCGCAGCATTTGGCTCAATGTCACCCCCGATGAAGATCAAGTGATTTTTTCCGTCCATGACCAAGGCCGGGGGATTCCAGCGGATAAATGTGAGGCCATTTTTGGCCGGTTTCAACAGGTGGATGCTTCCGATTCGCGGGAAAAAGGGGGAACAGGTCTAGGGCTGTCCATTTGTCGAGAAATTGTCCAGCGCCACGGTGGTGATATTTGGGTGACAAGTACCGTCGGGCAGGGCAGTTCCTTTTATTTTTCGATTCCGGCACAACCCAACGGGACATCGGAGGAGGTGTTGCCGACAATTTTGAGTTGAGGGAATGGGGAATGGGGAATGGGGAACGGGGAACGGGGAACGGGGAACAGTGGGCTTTGGGGCGCAAAAATTAAACCTTTTGCTCCGACATCAACTGGGTCAATGTGCTTAGATGGAATCAGTTCACCGTGGTGCGATATGGCTGATCCCTTTCACTTTATTTTGCCCACCCCACCGCCGGCTGTGGGTTTTTTTGCCCCCCATGCCCTCGCTCAGGAATTTCGCCGCGAGGTGGAATATCGCCAAGATTTTCAGGCCCATTGCCAATGGTATCGAGCAACCGCTCAAGCACACCAAGCGGAATTACAGCGATTGCGGCGGGATGTGAATTTGTTTGGGTGGTTTGTGCGGAGGGGAGCGGACTAAATGCTCAATCACAATGATCGGCGTAGGGGCGAAAAATTTTTCGCCCCTCCATCAGCGATCCCTAAAGGACTTCAAACTCATCTTCCCGGAGGTGGGCCCGAAATTTTTGACCAAACTTCACTAAAACAGGAAAGTTGGCACTGACGGGCCGCCCTTGCCATTCTGTTACGAGGGCAATCACTTCCCCCTCTAACCCTTGAATATCAAAGGCCTCTTTTTTATGTTCTGGGTGATGATAAACCACGACAGATGTTTTGACACGGATGCGATCGCCAACGTTCATAAACTTTTTATTGCTCCTCCCTAGGATGAATCAGCCGCCAGAATGATGACAGTTTTCCTTGGCTCAGTCCCCATTTTTGCATAGGTATGGCCATCCCATGGCATTCTAGTCCGGAGATCTGGCGAGTTCCCCAAATCGAAATTGAGTTGGTTTAATGGGGAATTGAGTCGTATGAGGGCAGAGCTATTGAGGTTTCCACGGTTTGATCACGCTTTTAGTCGCGGTAGTTTGGCGGCAGCGGGCCTATTTTTTACGATTATGGCGGTGTTGGTGCTCCATCGCCACCATAGCTATTTGCCCTCCTATACCTCCTTTGACCAAGGGATTTTTAACCAGGTCTTTTGGAACAGCCTTCAGGGCCGCTGGTTTCAAAGCTCCCTCTCTGCCATTGAATCCATTTCTCACCCGATGCCAGAGGTGGCTTATCGCCGTTTGGGGCAACATTTTACCCCCGCGCTGCTGTTGTGGCTGCCGATCTATGCGATCGCCCGCAATTCTACAATTTTGCTGATCTTAGCTGTAGGCATCATCACCGCTGGGGGGTTGATGCTCTACCAACTGGCCCGGTTGCGGCTGCCCCCCCATCTTGCCCTGTTGTTAATGATTGGCTTCTACACGAGCCGGGCGGTAGCGGGGCCAACCTTAGGGAATTTTCAAGACCTTTGCCAGTTGCCGCTGTTTATGTTTGGGCTATTTTGGGCGTTGGAAAAGCGGGCTTGGGGTTGGTTTGCTCTGTGGGGGGGGTTGGTGTTGGCGGTGCGGGAAGATGCGGCGATTGTGGTGTTTTCCGTGGGGTTGTATTTGCTCGTCAGTCGGCGGCAGGTGTGGGTGGGGGCGATCGCCTGCCTCGTCAGTTTTAGCTATGCGGTGATTGTCACCACCTACATCATGCCCCTGTTTTCCGATGATGTGGCCCAGCGGTTCCTGGTGATTCATTTTGCTTCTTTCGTGGAGGGCGATCGCACCTCTAGCCTTGAACTCCTGATCAGGATCCTCCGCAATCCCGTCCGGCTTCTCCAGCAACTCCTCACCCCCTTCGATCTCACCTTTAACTATCTCCTCACCCAAGGGCTACCCCTCGCCCTCCTCCCCTTCCTCGCCCCCACCACCTGGATTTTAATCCTCTGCCCCCTGAGCGTCATTTTCCTACGGGATGACCCTTGGGGCTTGGCGGTGCATATGCGCTATGCCTTGGCGGTTGTCCCCGGCCTTTGGTACGGCGCGATTCTCTGGTGGGATGCCCATCCCCATTGGGCGAAAAAGCGATGGATCCAACGGGCTTGGCAGGGGTGTATTGCCCTCTCGATTGTGTTCACGATCAGTGCCAATCCCCACCGCGCCCTCTCGTTTTTCATCCCCGATTCCGTCACGCCTTGGGTCGCCGCCCCCCCTTGGACGCAGTGGCCCCATGCTGCGGTGTTGAACGAAACCCTCAAAGCAATTCCCCCCAATGCCAGCGTCACCGCCTCCAATATCCTCATTCCCCACCTCTCCAACCGTCGGGAAATGTTGGGGTTGCCCTTTTGGCAAGTGAAAAATGATCAGGATGTGGTGATTGATGTGGACTATATCGTCGTCGATCTCCAGCAATTGGCTCAGTATCAAGGGGCTTTTGTGGACGATCGCGATCGCCTCGCCCAATATATCCCTTGGTTGCAGGAGCGGATGGCAACAAATTACGGGTTAATCCGCTATCAAGAAGGGGTGGTGCTGTTACAGCGGGATCACGTTAGTGAGCCAGAGCTAGAGCAGCAATGGCAAAAGGATGTCATTCAGCATTGGCAAATGTAGGGTAAGAAAGAGCAAAGAAAGCGCAAGCTCTCAACTCCTCACTCCTCACTCCTCACTCCTCACTCCTCACTCCTCCCATGAAAGCAATCCTCACTGATCCGCTGGTTTTGTTGCTGTTGGCGATGATGGCGGGGATATTTGGGGCGATCGCCTTTCACACATTTAGCCAGCAACTCCGCTACACCTTAGCTGCGGAAAAAGCAGCGGTGGTATTTTTTTTAATCATCATCTCCGGCGCAACGGGGATTACAATCAGCCCCCTGGATAAGTTCCATCCCCGTGTTTTAAGCAATGTTTACGTTACGCCGCCGACGATGATTGCTCAGGTGGGGGCCTATGCGATCGCCCTCCTCCTACTTGCGCCTATTTTGCAATATACACTCAAAAAAAGCCTGCAAGCTTGGAGTATTTTATTGATCAAAGCTCCTTTTTTGCATCTCTTTTTACTCTGGATTCTCCTCTCTGCCACCTGGTCGAATGACCCAATCACAACGTTGCGCACCAGTTTAGTCATTGTCGAAACTGCCATCATTGCCATGTACATTGGTTATCGTTTCACCTGGCCTGATTTATTCAGCATCCTCAAATGGTTTACCGGAGCCTTAGTGATTTTAGCCTTTGTCTATGGCATTGGTCAGCCCTCGGTGGGGCGTGATTTAGATGGGGCTTGGATTGGCATTAACGGCCATAAAAATCATTTCTGTTTTTTAATGGCATTGAGTACAATTCTCTGGTTTGTGAACAGTATCTATCAGTCTAAACAGCGATATTTTTCAGCATTTATGACTTTTTTAGCCCTAATTGCGATGGAACAGGGAGGCAGTGGTGCGAGTAAGGTAATTGTGGTGTGTTTAATGGCATTGTGGTTTTATTTGGGAACGTTAAAAACCTTACCAACCCAATGGGCATTTACTTCAGTAGTTTTATTTTTGATTGTCAGTATTTGTTTAGTAATTTTGGTGACTGAAAATCTAGAATTTATTGTGGTAGATACACTCAATAAAGATTTAACGTTAACGGGAAGAACAGATTTTTGGCCGTTGATTATCCGTAAAATCAATCAACGGCCACTATTGGGTTATGGCATTGATGGATTTTGGCAGCCTTGGAATGGGATTGATAATCCTTCGCGGGATATCATTGTCGCAAAAACGCAGTTTGCGCCGCCCCATTCTCACAATGGGTTTATGGATTTGGTGGTAGATTTAGGTTATGTTGGATTATTTTTATTTTTGGCATCAATGGTGAATGCGTTGATTAAGGCGATTATTTTATTGGGTCAAGAAAAGATGCCCTATGCGGGTTTACCGTTAATTTTATTAACCTATACAATTTTGACCAATTTAACGGAAACGGGGTTAATTGGGGTGACGAGTATTTTTTGCTTCTATGTGGTGTTTTTAACTCGTAACACGCTGGATTTATCGTAGGTTGTCGGTAGATGCGATCGCAAAAATAGTCTACCTCTCGCTTCTCGTGCCATGGCTCTGCCGTGGCGCGGGCATTGGGCGGCTCTGCCGCCTGGAGGCGGAGCCTCCGGGAGGGCATTACTGGGCAGAGCCAAGTAACGAGGGAAAACCTAACAGAAACCCGGTTTCTTTTCCCCAACTGTAGGGGCGGATCGCATCCCCCCAATTCCCTAGAGAGGGGTGCAAGCGTTGCACCCCTACAATAGCCTAGCTTAAAGAATTTTAGCAACAACAACCCGAAAACCAGTTTCTTGGTACTTACCATCACGGCTGCAAGCACTTCGATTAGCAGATCGGCAGTCTGTCATACTATTACACCAAGAGCCACCACGTCGTAGTTTACTTGTTGAGTTTTTCTTTAATAAACCTTTCAACCAATCTATACTATTGAGACAATGATTTTCATTGTCTATCCAGGCTGTTCCATCTGTTGGAATACCTTCCTGATGATAATCATCTAAACAAAACTCCCAGATATTCCCGTGCATATCGTGGAGTCCCCAGGCATTAGGTGCATTTAAGCTACCGACAGGAGTTGTTTTATTCCGATATTCTTCATGTTTTCTTTTATTATTATTGCTACTATAGTTTGCCAATCCATGATAATTTGCCCATCGAGAAGACAGGGTAAGGCCAAAGTAAAAAGCGGTAGTTGTTCCGGCACGACAAGCATATTCCCATTCAGCTTCACTAGGAAGACGGTAAGGCTTATGGCTAGCTCGATTTAAACGCAAACAAAATTCAATACAGTCTTCCCAACTCACCTGCTCTACAGGATTGTTTTTGCGTGAAAAATAAGCAGGATTAGGCTTAAGATCATGTACGACTTCAGGCATTTTTGCAACAATTTGCCATTGTGCTTGGGTGATCGCGGTGCGGCTCATCCAAAATTCAGGTACTGTCACGCGATATCGAGGGCCGCCCGTGTATGTGTTGACATCTCCATTATCAGGTAATCCGAAAATAAATTCCCCGGCAGGAATTCGCACCATTTCTATATTTAAGCCTGCGGTTGTTTCAAGATAACCATAATTTTCACCCTTACGCCGCTCCGCGATTTCCCCTTCCTCATTGAGCGTAATAATCTCGTAGTGATAAATTTTGTTGTTAGGTAAAGACTCGTCAATTTTTGCAACAACTTTAGACTGAGACACACTAGCAGGAGGTGCAGAAACTTGCGGTGTAGACACAGCTTGCGGTTGAACATCAACAACCTTGCGATTTAATAACATCGCCAACGCCTGATCAATCGGTGAATCAACCACAGCATCCAAACCATGCAAATCTTTTAACACCTCTGATGCTGATTGATAACGCCTTTTCGCACTCGTTTCGATCAACTTATCCAACACCTTCCCCAAATCATCACTCACCAAATTCCCCACCAAATGATCCCGCCAACACAACTCCCCCTCAACCGCATCATACAAATCAGAAGGCATCTGTTGTGTTAAAACATACAAACAGGTTAGCCCCAAACTATAAAGATCACTATTCAATCGCGGCTTACCCATCGCCTGCTCCGGCGCACAAAACTCCGCCGACCCGATCTTCGTTCCCGTCGTTGTTCCCTCCTCCCGATTCAACACCTTCACCGCCCCAAAATCCACCAAAACTAACTTTTGATCCCCCTGCCGACGGATAATATTTTCTGGTTTAATATCCCGATGAATCACATTCTGCCCATGGATAAACTCCAAAATCACCAACAACTCCACCAACAACGAGCGAATTTGTGGTTCCGAGAAAACCCCTTGAGCCGCTAACTCTTGCTTCAGCGTCACCCCATCAATAAACTCTTGAATCAAATACTGCTGATGATTTTCCTCAAAAAAAGCCAATAACTCCGGAATTTGTGGATGTTTTCCCAACAGTTCCAACTGCTGCGCTTCCTGCTGAACCAATTCTATTGCCTTTTCCAGCGTATCCGGATCAATATTTTCAGGAAAAAACTGCTTAATCACACAAAAAGGCTTCGAGGGCTTATCCTCATCCACCGCTAAAAAAGTTCGCCCAAACCCTCCCTGACCAATAATACCCTTGGCCCAATACCGGCCCCGCAGTAACAACGGATTCCCGCACTGGTGACAAAACTGGTAATCTTCAGGATTTGGATGATAACAGGTAGGATTAAGACATTGACGCATAGGACACAGAGAACGCGATGATCTGATTTTATCCCAAGAGAGCAAAGAAGGGCGAAAAATTTTTCGCCCCTACACCCATCCATCCGATCACCCCACTCCACAACACCCCACAGCCGGATCGCCCCACCTTCCCAGCTTCCCGGCTCCTGCTCCTGTTTGCTCTTCTCGGAACCCAGTTATCGAAAAAACCAGTAAAATAGAATCCAAAATATAGCATTTTATTGATGTTTACCCAAAAACTTTAATGCTTAAATCCTTTAGCCCCTACGTTCAAAAAATTCTTGGTAATACCGCCTGGCTCTTTAGTGAAAAAATTCTGCAAATGGTGTTGGGGTTACTCGTTGGGGTGTGGGTGGCGCGGTATTTGGGGCCGGCGGATTTTGGGCTGTATAACTATGTTTTAGCGATGGTGGGTTTATTTGCACCTCTGGCAAAATTGGGACTGGATAATATTATGGTTCGGGATTTAGCCCAGGATAGTGAGCAAAAAGGGGAAATTTTAGGGACGGGTTTCGTTTTAAAAGCCATTGCCTCCTCCCTCGCCACAATCCTGGTTGTCGCTGTCGTCTTCTTCCTTAAACCTGAAGAGCAGCAAACTCAAATTTTGGTGGGAATCTATGCCTTGGGTTCTGCTTTTCGGGCCATGGATGTGGTGGAATATTGGTTTCAATCCCAAATTGCCTCGAAATATGTGGTGTGGACTCGTAACGCTGTCTATCTGACGATTACGCTGTTGAAAGTGGTGATGATTCAGACCGGAGCACCCCTGATCGCCTTTATGATCATTCTCGCCCTAGAGCAGGCATTGACCGGCATCGGGTTGGCGATCGCCTATCAACGCAGTGGCGAAGGGTTACAACAATGGCGATTACGGGGGCAACGGGCTAAACAGTTATTAAAAGATAGCTGGCCGCTGATTTTATCCGGGATTGTGATCATTATTTATATGCGCATTGATCAGGTCATGTTGGCACAAATGCAGGGGGCGGAATCCGTGGGGATTTATTCCGCTGCGGTGAAAATTTCCGAACTGTGGTATTTCATTCCCATTTCGATCATTAACTCAATTTTTCCCGCCGTCGTCCAGGGCAAAACCGAGGGGCAAACGGTATATTTGCGGCGCATTCAAAAAATGTTTAACCTGATGGCGGTGATCAGTTATGCCGTCGCCATTCCGATTACATTACTCTCCCCTTGGGTGGTTAATCTCCTCTATGGCCCCAACTATGGCGCAGCGGCTACGGTGTTAACCATCCATATTTGGGCGGGGGTGTTTGTGTCCTCCGGTGTGGCGCGGGAAACTTGGCTCACCACTGAGGGATTGATGACGCTTTCAGCGGTGATGACGGCGTTGGGGGCGGCGGTGAATGTGGGGTTAAATTTGCTCTTGATTCCGAATTATGGGGGAGCGGGGGCGGCGATCGCCACCGTCATCGCCCAAATTATCGCCGCCTATGTAGCGGGGGCATTCATTCCCCAAACCCGGATGATTTTCTGGCGACAAACTCAGGCTCTTTTTTTGATCGGCTGGTGGGGGGGGAAGTGAGGAGTGAGAAGTGGGAAGTGAGAAGTGAGAAGTGGGAAGTGAGAAGTGGGAAGTGGGAAGTGAGAAGTGGGAAGTGGGAAGTGAGAAGTGGGAAGTGGGAAGTGAGAAGTGGGAAGTGGGAAGTGAGAAGTGGGGAGTGGGGAGTTGATCTGCGTAGGGGCGAAAGGGCGAAAAATTTTTCGCCCCTACAGGACTACAACTTTGCACTATACTCTTTACTCACTTCTCTCTCCTTCCCCAATATGCAAGCCATCCTCTTTAATCAACCCGGTAGCCCTGATGTCCTCTACGCTGACAACATACCCAAACCGGCAATTACTGCACCGGATCAATTGCTCGTCAAAATCCACGCCGCTGGGGTGAATCCCATTGATACAAAATTGCGGCAACGAGGCACATTTTACCCCGATCAAATGCCCGCTGTTTTAGGCTGTGATGGGGCAGGAATCGTGGAAGCAGTGGGGGAAGCAGTGACGGACTTTCGCCCCGGTGATGCGGTTTACTATTGCTATGGCGGTATAGGGATGGGGAACAGTGGGAATTATGCTGAATATGCGATCGTTCCTGCCCATTTTGCCGCCCCTAAACCCCAGTCGTTAACCTTTGCCGAAGCAGCGGCGGCCCCTTTGGTCTTAATCACGGCTTGGGAGGCTCTGTATGATCGCGCCTGCTTGCAAGGGAGTCAAACGGTACTGGTACAAGCCGGGGCCGGTGGTGTGGGCCATGTCGCGATCCAATTGGCGAAACTCAAGGGGGCCAAGGTTTGCACCACCGTCAGCACACCGGATAAGGCCCGCCTCGCCCGCCAACTGGGGGCCGATGAAACGATCCTCTATCCCCAAACCGATGTGACGGCGGCGGTAATGGCTTGGACAGAGGAGCGCGGCGTGGATGTGGCCTTTGATACGGTGGGGGGCAAAACGTTTTTTGAGACGGTGGCGGCGGTGCGGCCCTATGGGGATTTGGTGACGATTTTAGAACCAAATTTAGAAGCAGGGACGTTGAAGGCGGCTCGCCAGCGCAATCTGCGGATTAGTTTGGAATTAATGCTCACACCGATGATGTCGGGGGATCTCGAAGCCCAATGCCATCAAGGGGAAATCCTGCGGCAATGTGCGCTGTGGTTTGATCAGGGGGATTTAAAAATCCATTTAGCCCAAACCTTTCCCCTCAGTGAAGCCGCTGCGGCCCATCGGGTGCTGGAAGGGGGATCGGCAATGGGAAAAATTGCGCTTCAGGTGGTTTAGGGGTCGGCTCTATGCCGCTTTTTCGCTAATCTGGAGAAATCTTTTCACCAATGCACCATGAGCGATTCTGAGATCATCCGGGTATTTATTTGCGGCTCGGCCCTGCGGGGTCAGCCGGATCACGGCACGATCGCCGATACCGAATTTCTCCAACCGATCAAAACTCAACCCCTTTACCGTCTCCATTCCGTGAATGATCAGCATCCGGGGGTCTACGCCGTCGAAACCGGGGGCATTGCCTTGGCAGGGGAACTCTACGCCATGACCCCGGCCCAGTATGACCATCTGCTGGCCAATGAACCGCCAAACCTTTATCCGGGGCCGGTGACGTTGGAGGATGGTACGGAGGCGATCGCCATGCTTTACCCCCAAGCCCTGATTGAGGAGCAGCAATTCCCCGATGTCTCCGAGTTCGGTAGTTGGGCCGCTTATAAGGCTTCTTTAGCCTAGGTGAAGGGTTGGGCTAAGGGGCTGATTCGAGGGCTAATTTTGGGGGTGGCGCTTTTTTTCCTGGTGGCCACAGTGCGCCGCCATGGAGGGGCGATCGCCTCTCTCTCCCTCTCGGATCTGCGTTGGCCTTGGTTGGCCCTGGGCTTTACACTGACCTTATTGAGCCATGCCTGGGCCGGTTGGGTCTGGGCCTGGCTGCTCGCCCCTTTTACTCCTGCGCCCCTTTCCCCCTTTTGGGCGATTCGCACCTATCTAACGACAACGATCGCCAAATACATCCCCGGCAATGTTTGGCAGTTCTACGGCCGCATCCAGGCGGCCCAAGGCCAAGGCGTACCATTAGCCGGGGCAACGGTGGCCACGTTAACAGAACCCTTGCTGATGGCGGCGGCGGCGTTGCTCCTCGCGCTGCTCACTTGGCCGGGGGGTCTGGGCTTCTGGCAAATCCCCCTCCTCATCACTCTCCTCTCCACGCTCCACCCCCGCCCCCTCAATTGGGTGTTAGGTCGCCTCAGTCCTCAACCGTTGCAAATCCGGGCTTATCCTTGGGGGCCGTTGGCGGGGGAGTTGGTATTTGTGGGGGGGCGATCGCTCGGTTTTCTCTGTACGATTCTAGCCCTGATCCCGCTCAAGGGGGCGGAAATTCCCCAGGTGATCAGTGGGTTTGCCGTGGCTTGGGTGTTGGGGTTGGTGTTGCCCGGTGCGCCGGGGGGGTTAGGGGTGTTTGAATCAGTGGCGGTGGGGCTATTATCGCCCCAATTTTTGCTCCCCATTGGTCTATTTCGCCTCAGCAATACCCTAGCCGAAGCCCTAGGCGCGGGGTTAGCTTGGCTCATCCAAACCTTACATCGGTAGGGGCGAAAAATTTTTCGCCCCCGCCACAGATCATCAGTCAACGGGCAGCATTTCTGTTAAATTCAGGCCGCGATAAATTTGCTCAATGGGGAAACTGAGATTAATGCTTTTGAGTGCGATCATATCCCCCGCTTTGTAATTGAGAATCAACCAGTCACCCCCATCATTTTTGTGATAAAGATCAATGGCAACGCTTGTGGAACTCACTAATAGGTAATCGATGAGGGCTGGGTTTTGGCGATATCTGCGAAATTTGCCGCCTCGGTCGTAGGCTTCCGTGCTAGGCGAGAGAACTTCAACAATTAAGCAAGGATAGCGAATATATTGGGTTGTGGTTTGATCTCGATCATCACAAGTGACACTGACATCGGGATAGGTATAATCATTCGTACCCAGAAGATTAATCCGTAGATCTGAATTACCTGTTATGCAACCACTTGGATCGACATGGCGATCAAATATTGTTGTTAATCGAACAGCGATCCGGCTATGGTTAACGCTGCCCCCCGTCATCGCATCCACTTGACCCAGGAGATAAACACGACCATCAATCAATTCATGCTTTTCTAACTGCTTTTCTTCCCAAGCAAAATATTCTTCCGGGGTGAATATGGGCAAATTTTCCTTAGCAGCAATCATGATTTTTCCTCATTTCCAAAACTTTCAACGTCAAAACCCCCGTAGGGGCATTGGCGTAAGCCTGCCGGAGGCACAAAAATTCTCTGCCCTCCCCACGCCTATCCTAAAATTTTGATCAACTTCCCCCCTATGGTATCCCCAGACTAACGATGGAGTACAGTAGAGAGCGGCCCCTGTGATCATTGCCATGCCTGTTTCCCCCTTAGCCCCTGATGTTTCCGTCGTTGTGCCGATTTATAACGAAGTCGAGAGCTTGCCGATGTTGATCAGGGCGATCGCCTCCAGCCTCGAAGCCACCAGCCTCCGCTATGAAATCCTCTGTATTGATGACGGCTCCACCGATGGCTCCACTGAACGCTTGCGGGAACTGACCCAAACCCATCCCTACCTAAGGGCGATCGTCCTGCGCCGCAACTATGGCCAAACCGCCGCCATGGCCGCCGGTTTCAACTATGCTCAGGGGCTAACGATTGTCACCTTAGATGGTGATTTACAAAATGATCCCCAAGATATCCCCCTGCTCTTAGCCAAATTAGAAGAAGGCTATGATTTGGTCAGCGGTTGGCGCAAAAACCGCCAAGATGCTGCCCTCACCCGGCTTTTACCCTCAAAAATTGCCAATTGGCTGATTGGCCGGATTACCGGCGTGCGGGTGCATGACTATGGCTGCTCCCTCAAAGCTTATCGGACGGAATTGGTGGCGGATTTGAATTTATATGGAGAATTACACCGCTTTTTACCCGCTTTGGCCTTTATCGAAGGGGCGAGAATTGCCGAATTACCCGTACATCATGAAGCACGACGCTATGGCAAAAGTAAATACGGGTTGGGGCGAACGTTTCGGGTCGTGTTGGATTTAATGACGATCTTTTTTATGAAACGGTTTTTAACGCGGCCGATGCACGTTTTTGGCTTTGCGGGAATTATTACGACGTTTTTAGGGATTGCTTTGGGCCTCTATTTAACAGTTTTAAAATTTGGCTTGGGCCAACAGATAGGCGATCGCCCCCTCCTGATCCTCGTTGTTATCCTCATTTCCATCGGCGTGCAATTCTTCAGCATCGGCCTATTAGGAGAATTGCTCATGCGTACCTACCACGAATCCCAAGGCCGCCCCATCTACCGCGTTCGCGATATTTGGGGCGGAGATTTGCATTAATCCCATTAGAATTGGCGCAAAAAGCGGAGATCGCTGCTGTAGAGGCGGCGGATATCGTCGATGTGGTGCAACACCATCGCGAATCGCTCCACGCCTAAACCGGCGGCAAATCCGCTATAAATTTCCGGGTCATAGCCCACCGCTTTTAACACATTGGGATCAACCATCCCACAGCCCAACACCTCCAACCATTTTCCCTCCCATTGCACATCTACTTCAGCGGAAGGCTCCGTAAACGGGAAATAACTGGCCCGGAATAACATTGCCAATTCCTCCCCAAACATTTGGCGCACAAATTCCTTGAGCGTCCCTTTTAAATCCGTGAACGTTAACCCTTTATCCACGGCGAGAATTTCCACCTGATGGAAAACGGCGGAATGGGTGGCATCGACGGTATCGCGACGGTAGACGCGGCCGGGGGCGATGATCCGCAAGGGGGGTTCATGGTTTTCCATGTGGCGGATTTGGACTGAGGAGGTATGAGTCCGCAATAGGTTGCCGTCGGGGAGATAGAACGTGTCTTGCATATCCCGCGCTGGGTGGTCGGGGGGGGTGTTGAGGGCTTCAAAGTTGTAGTAGTCGCTCTCCATTTCGTAGCCTTCGGCGACGGTGTAGCCCATGCCGACGAAGATTTCGATCACCCGGTCGATGATGCTGTTGAGGGGGTGGATCCTACCCAGGGGGGCGGCTACGCCGGGCATCGTGACATCGAGGGTTTCGGCGGCCAGTTGGGCGGCAATGTGGGCCTGTTCGAGGCGATCGCGCTTCTGGTCTAAATCCGTTTGAATGGTGTTTTTAACATCATTGGCGATCGCCCCAATTTTGGGCCGCTCCTCAGGGGAGAGCTTCCCCATCCCCCGCAGGATTTCCGAGAGTTTCCCCTTTTTGCCCAAATAGGCCACCCGTTGCTGTTCGAGTTCGTCTAACTCGCTGACGGCGGCGATCGCGGCGGTGGCTTCGGTGGCTAAGGCTTGTAATTGCGTTTCTAAACCAGACATTATGGAGGATGGATAAATGAATTCAAGGTGGCCCGCCCTCTAGTGTAGCGATTGGCGGGGCCGAAACAACGGGGGAATGAAGAATGGCCATGGCCCAAGGGCGATCGCCCGTTATCCTAAGAATCAGTTCGTGAAGCCGGAACGGGAAGAAAATCATGCAGGAAAATTGTCGCATTCTAATTAGCAATGATGATGGCATCTTGGCCCTGGGGGTGCGTACCCTCGCCAATCGGTTGGCCGATGCAGGCTATACCATCACCGTGGTTTGCCCCGATCGCGAACGATCCGCCACCGGCCACGGCTTAACCATCCATCAACCGATCCGCGTTGACCCCGTAGCCGATGTTTACCATCCCTCGATCCAAGCTTGGGCCTGTTCTGGCACACCCTCCGATTGTGTGAAGTTGGGCCTCAGCGCCCTCTTGCCCCAGCCGCCGGATTTTGTCCTGTCGGGGATTAATCAGGGGGCGAATTTAGGAACCGATGTATTGTATTCTGGGACGGTTTCGGCGGCCATGGAGGGGGCCATTGAAGGGATTCCTAGCTTGGCCTTCAGTTTATGCAGCTTTGCCCATCAGGATTTTGCCGTCGCTGCGGATTTTGCCGTGGAATTCTTGGCCCAACTCCAAGCTGATCCCCTGCCTCACCCAATGTTATTAAACGTTAATATTCCCCCCGTTCCCAAGGCAGAGATTGCCGGGGTGCGAGTGACGCGCCAGGGATTGCGCCGCTATATTGAGCAGTTTGAACAACGCTATGATCCCCGTGGGAAAGGCTATTACTGGTTAGCGGGGGAGGTGGTGGAGGATGTGGAGCAACCCCCCCATTGTGGCGTTGATCCCGATATTCCCACCGATGTCGAGGCGATCCGCGATCGCTACATCACGATCACCCCGCTGCAATACGATCTCAGCGATACCCAAGCTCTCCAGCATTTTCGCACCGATCATTTCCATGGTTAGGCGATCGCCCCTGAGCATCCCCCATTCCCGCAAATTTTGTTAAAACCTGCGCCCAAATTAAAGAACCTCGTTACAGTGTTAAGGAAATCAACCCCTCCAAGGGTTGAACCTCCCTCAGCCCCGACCATTTGACCGTAGTCAATGTATCGGTAATTGCTGAGTCCAAACTCTATAGTTTGTAAACGCACTGTTACATTCTGCCGACATGACGGATTCTGTTTTTCAAGCCGCCCCTGCGTTAACGCCCGATCCGGAGCGTGCCAGTCCTCAAGTGTGGATACGGCGTTTTGTCTGGAAAATGGCGATCGCCGTTTTCCTGCTGATGGCCATTGGCAGTGCCACCAGGGTCATGAACGCCGGTCTTGCCTGCCCCGATTGGCCCCTGTGTTACGGGCAACTGATTCCCACCCAACAGATGAACCTGCAAGTCTTTTTAGAATGGTTCCATCGCCTCGATGCGGCCCTGGTGGGTTTAAGCGCGATCGCCCTCCTGGGGATGTCTGTTTGGTGGCGGCGGGATCTCCCCACCTGGCTCCCCTGGGCCAGTGCCTTCGCCCTGGGGTTAATCCTTTTCCAAGGGGTTTTAGGGGGCCTCACCGTCACCCAAATGCTCCGCTTTGATATCGTCACCGCCCATCTAGGCACTGCCCTTCTCCTTTTCTGCACACTATTGGTGATTGGGGCCGCCCTCCAACCCTATCAACCGATGGGAACTGCCCACAAACTTCGCAGCTTGGGCATCGTGGCCACGGGGTTAATCTATGGCCAGAGCCTGCTCGGCGGTTTAGTGGCCTCCCAATGGGCCCTTCACCAATGCCTCAATGGGGCCCAACGGTGCGGCGTGATGAATAGTCACCTTTTAGGCGTAATTCCTGCCACCGTGATCACGGTGCTGATCGTCATTTTGGCCCTGCGCACCCCCGCCCTCCATCCCCGCCTGCGAAAACTGGCCACGACCGCCGGGATACTCGTTGCGGTGCAAGCCCTTGTGGGCTTAGGAACCTATCGCCTCCATCTGCAAGTAGAACCCCTCACCGTCACCCATCAAGCCGTTGGCGCAGCATTGTTAGGGGCGATCGTTCTGTTCACTGTTTTTGCTTGGCGGGATCTGACCCCCGCCCCTTAACTCCCGGCTTGCACCAACTCCTCCCCCTCAATTCAATACAACCACGTAAGGACAGAATTTCATGATTGGGACAAGCTACACCCCGAAACACGAGAACTGGCACGCTGTTTTGAAAAGTTATTTTCAACTCACCAAGCCTCGGATTATTCCCCTTTTACTGATCACCACCGCAGCGGCCATGTGGATTGCCTCAGAGGGCAGCGTTGACCCGCTACTGCTGTTGGTGACATTGCTGGGAGGCACATTGGCGGCAGCTTCGGCCCAAACCCTCAATTGTATTTACGACCAAGATATTGATTACGATATGGTGCGCACCCGGAAGCGACCGATTCCTTCGGGCCGGGTGCAGCCCCGCCATGCCTTGATTTTTGCGATCGCCCTAGGGTTAGCCTCCTTCATCCTCTTAGCCGTATGGGTGAATCTCCTCAGTGCCTTACTGGCCATGGCCGGCATTGCCTTTTATATGGTGATCTATACCCATATTCTCAAGCGCAATAGTCCCCAAAATATCGTCATTGGCGGCGCAGCGGGGGCGATTCCTCCCCTTGTCGGTTGGGCAGCGGTGACGGGGGATCTGAGTTGGTCTGCTTGGCTATTGTTTGCGATTATCTTTCTCTGGACTCCCCCCCATTTTTGGGCGTTGGCCTTGATGATTCGGGAAGATTATGCCCAGGTGAATGTACCGATGTTGCCGGTGGTGGCGGGGGAAGCGGAGACGGTGAAGCAGATTTTGCTCTATACGCTGTTGGTGGTTCCCTGTACGTTTTTGTTGATCTATCCTTTGGGGGTGTTGGGGGCATTGTATGGGGCGATCGCCACCTTCCTCGGCCTCAGCTTCCTCAAAAAAGTCTGGCAACTATACCGCAACCCCACAGATTTACCCTTAGCCAAAGCAACGTTTAAATACTCCATCCTGTATATGATGCTGTTGTGTACGGGGATGGTGATTGATAGTTTGCCCATTACCCACCGGGCCATGGCAAGCTTAGGGCAACTCATCAGTTGCACAGGTTGATCTTTTAGGAAGAAAAGAGGATAGAGAAAAGAGGATGGAGTGAAATTGAGATTTCCCCCTCACTTCTCACTCCTCACTCCTTCGCTCAAAAACTATGAATGTTGAGCTTTCGATTGTCATCCCGATTTACAACGAACAAGACAACCTCGACACACTGTTTCAACGTTTAGAGCAGGTGTTGAAGCCCTTACAGTTCACCTATGAGTTGGTCTGTGTCAATGATGGCAGCAAAGATCAGTCCCTCGCGGCCTTAATCGCCTATCATCAGCGCAACCCAGCGATTAAGGTGGTGAATCTTTCCCGCAATTTCGGCAAAGAAATCGCCCTCACTGCGGGAATTGACTACGCCACAGGTGCAGCGGTGATTCCCATTGATGCGGATCTCCAGGATCCCCCAGAATTAATCGGGATCTTGGTGGAAAAATGGCGGGAGGGGTACGATGTGGTCTATGCGACGCGGCGATCGCGCCAAGGGGAAACCTGGCTGAAAAAGTTCACCGCCAACGCCTTTTATCAAACCATCGACTCCATGAGTCCGGTGTATATTCCCCCCAATACCGGAGATTTTCGCCTCTTGGATCGGCGGGTGGTGGAAGCATTAAAGCAAATGCCGGAGCGGAATCGGTTTATGAAAGGGATGTTTGCCTGGGTGGGCTATCGCCAAATTGCCATCCCCTTTGATCGCGATCCCCGTCTGATGGGGCAAACCACTTGGAACTATTGGAAGTTATGGAATTTCGCCCTCGATGGAATTACCTCGTTTAGTACGTTACCTCTGAAAGTTTGGACTTATTTGGGCCTATTTATTTCTGTGTTGGCATTGCTCTATGCAGGGTTCTTAATCCTGCGGACGCTAATTTTTGGGGTAGATTTGCCGGGCTATGCGTCATTAATGGTAACAACGTTATTTTTTGGCGGCATTCAACTGATTACCTTAGGGGTGATTGGCGAGTACTTGGGCCGCGTCTATGAAGAAGTGAAAGCCCGCCCCCTCTATTTTGTCCGGGATGCCTACGGGTTTGAATCCAAGCCTTGATCAAAGTTTGACACTGCCATATTTATGTGTTAGATAGGCGATGTTATCCATAAAGTCTGTCAGTCATGGGTGAATCTCTGAACAGGAAAAAAGTGAGCATCCGGTTGGCTAGCAAAGCTGCCATGATTCGCCTGGCAATCCTTTTGGCGATCTTAATGATGGGATTGCTTTGGCTCTGGTCAACGGTTTTGTGGATGCCTGGAGCCAGTTATCAAGGGCCGTTGCCCCCGTTACAGCCAGCAGAAATAACGCTGGAAAATTTATTACAACAGGATATTCAAAAAATTGCGGTTGAAATTGGCCCCAGAAATGCCAACCAATACGATCAACTCAATGCAACTAAGGCATTTTTAGAAACGGCTTTAGGGCAATCCGGTTATCAAGTCACTGAGCAAGCCTACACAATTGATGACAAGACCTATTACAATCTAGCAGTTGAAAAAAAAGGGACTGAGTTACCTAATGAAGTGATTATCGTTGGTGCTCATTATGACTCAGTGTTTGCGAGTGTTGGTGCTAATGATAATGGTACAGGGGTAGCCGCTACATTGGAGCTAGCGAAGATATTCGCGCAAAAATCCCCCAAGCGTACCGTTCGCTTTGTTGAATTTACCAATGAGGAACCGCCTTTCTTTTGGACAGAGAATATGGGCAGCTTGGTTTATGCTAAACAAATTGATCCGCAACAGGAAAAGGTTGTGGCCATGCTCAGTCTGGAAACGATGGGTTATTTTTCAGACGTACCCGGTAGCCAACAATATCCTTCGATTCTGAATTGGTTTTATCCCAACCAGGGTAACTTTATTACATTTGTGGGCAATTTAAAATCCAGAGACTTGATCCGCAAATCCATTGCATCTTTTCGCCGTCATACTCAATTTCCCTCGGAAGGTGCATGTTTACCCGCTTGGATTCCGGGTGTGGGCTGGTCTGATCAATGGTCTTTTTGGCAACAGGGATATCAGGGAATTATGATTACCGACACGGCTCCTTTCCGTTATCCTTACGAAAATAGTGCGGGAGTCTGAAAGCCCCGTTGCTTTAGCGCGGGGATGAAAGACGACACGGCGACTTTAGTCGCCGTCCTTGCAGGGCAGCTTATATTGTGTGCTAGGATATAGCCATGATTGTACTAGAGTTTAAAGCCTACGGAAAGCCCCAGCAATTCAGCGCCATAGACGAGGCGGTGAGAACAGTCCAGTTTATCCGAAACAAAGCCATCC
>NZ_JAYGHW010000098.1:0-24531 GCF_034932185.1 Spirulina sp. CCNP1310
CCACTCCCCACTCCCCACTCCCCACTCCCCACTCCCCACTCCCCACTCCCCACTCCCCACTCCCCACTCCCCACTCCCCACTCCTTACTGCTTCCATTCCGCCGGTAGCGATTAAGGTTAAGATCTGGAGAATTGAGGGCGAGGGCAAAGGTGATGAACAACATTCAAACGACGGCCACAGTGGATGGACAGGGGAGATTAGTCGCCCAACTCAATGGCGTAGCAGCGGGCCAGTATGAGGTGACATTAACGCTCAAAGCCATCACCCCCCCAGCCCCCCAATTTGCGGATATTCAGGGCCATTGGGCCGCGCCCTTTATTGCCGCCCTCACCGCTGCGGGGTTGATCAGTGGCTTTCCCGATCGCACCTTTCGCCCCAATGAGCGGATTAACCGCGCTCAGTTTGCCGCCTTAATCCAAGCCGCCTTTGACCGGCCCTTGGTACGGGATCCGGTGGCGTTTGTGGATGTGGCGGCCAATTTTTGGGCTAGGGGGGCGATCGCCAAAACCTACCAAATGGGCATCCTCACCGGCTTCCCCAACCGAGAATTTCGCCCCCTGGAAAATCTCACCAAATTACAAATTTTAATTGCCCTCGTCAACGCCCTCAATCCCCCCGCCAGCGGTGTTGATCGCATTGTCTTAACCAACCTCTACCAAGATGCCGCCCAAATTCCCAACTACGGGGAAACGCCGGTTAAATATGCCACCCGTCTCGGATTGGTGGTGAACTATCCCAACATCAACCAACTGCGGCCCCAGCAGGCAGTAACGCGGGGGGAAGTCTGCGCCATGGTTTACCAAGCCCTGGTACAAGCGGGCCGAATGCCCCCCCTCACCTCCCCTTACATCGTCATTCCCCCCCCACCCCCCCGCTCCGATGTGATCCCCCTCCAACATCAGCGGGAATTTCGCGCCGTTTGGGTGGCTTCGGTGTGGAATCTGAACTTTCCCTCCCGTCGCGATCTCACCACAGCCGCCCAACAGCAGGAACTGCGCACGCTGTTGGATACCCTTGTCGATCTGCGGTTTAATGCAATTATTTTCCAAGTTCGCCCTGAAGGAGATGCTCTTTACGATTCGACGCTAGAACCTTGGAGTGGTTGGCTTACGGGTCGCCAGGGCCAAGCCCCTAACCCGAATTATGATCCCCTTGCCTTTTTAATTACCGAAGCTCAACAGCGGGCGATCGAAGTCCACGCCTGGTTTAACCCCTACCGCGCCCGCGTCTCCCGCAATACCCCCGTCGTTGCCCCCCATCTGGATGTCCGTCACCCAGAAGTGATCTATAACTATGGCAATCAACGGTGGATGGATCCAGGGAGTGCGATCGTCCAAGACCACACCTATAACGTCATCCTTGATGTTGTGAAACGCTACGACATTGATGGCATTCATCTAGATGATTATTTCTATCCCTACCCCGTCCAGGGGGAAGAATTCCCCGATGCCGCCACCTATGGCCGTTATCGCAGTGGCGGCGGTACGCTCAGTTTGGCAGATTGGCGGCGGGATAATGTGAATAAAATGGTGCAACGGTTAGCGACGGGAATTCGCGCCACAAAACCCCATGTTAAATTTGGCATTAGTCCCTTTGGTATCTATCGCCCTGGCCAACCCAGCGGCATCACCGGCCTAGATCAATACAACCTCCTCTTTGCAGATCCCAAGCATTGGCTTGCCCAAGGCTGGGTAGATTACCTCGCCCCCCAACTCTATTGGCGCATTGACCAAGTTCAACAGAGTTATCCCGTACTCCTAGATTGGTGGACAGCGAACAATCCCAAGGGAGCGCATATTTACCCCGGCAATAACTTGGTGAAGTTGGATGGTACAACTTGGCCCGTGAGTGAGTTCGAGCGACAGGTCAGCCTAACGCGGGATCTCAAGGGGCGGCTCGCTTTGGGGAATATTTTCTACAACATTAAACCGTTGGTGGATAATGCCCAGAATATTCGCGCTGCTTTTAAAGACCGTCTCTATGCTCAACCAGCGTTAGTTCCCCCGCTACGGGATCAAGGCGGTCGCCTGCCTGCCTTACCGATGGCGGTTAAGGGGGAAGGGGGCCAACTGTCTTGGCAGGCAGATCCTCAGGCGGGGGTGTGGGGTTGGACGGTCTATCAATTCGTGGGGGGGAATTGGGTGCTGCGCCATGTGCTTCCGGCGGGACAGCGCGGTATCAATCTCCCAGCGGGGAGCTATGGCCTCTGTGCGGTGAATCGCCAAAAGCAGGAGAGCGAAGCTGTGCTGATCACGTTGACATCCTCCCCGACCTAAAGGCACGGGAATTCCCAGTCTGCCTACATTAAATAGACTCCTGATGGGTAGACAGACAAACAACTGCCCCAGATCGGGGTCTAACATTGCTTAAGGCCTGTCCATTCAGGTCGGCTTGCCCAGCCGCCAAAACATTAAGTTTTAATAGTGCAAGGATACCATAGAAAGAGAAAACTGGATCAATCTAATAAATTGGACGAGAAAAGCTGCCCTGGAAGGCTTGTCCTGAGCTTGCCGAAGGGGCGGGGCTTCAAACCCATTAATTCTGGTGAAGCACCCTAGGATTTAATCTTAAATTTCGTCGGGGATGACCCATTGGGGCGGGGCGGACATTTTTTTGATCCGGGCGGATTCGGCGATGTTCAGCATTTCATCTAGGGAGGTTTCCGCCATGAATTTGCTGGCTTCTTGGACATAGGCCCGGTGGGGACAACGATCGCCCAATACGCACCCATTGACACAGGCCACAGCACAGTTAATTTCCGGTTCCATGATTGATCACACCGTTGGCAACGCCGTCTATTATATCGCCTCCGGTGGGGATGGCCTTAGGCCAATGGATCAGGATGGGTGTAGAGAGGGGGGCGATCGCCAACTCTAAATGATCCCGATGCAATGTTCCTCCATAGCCGCCCATGGGTTGCTCAAAGGCTAAGGGCAATTCCCCCCGCACCACCAACGCACCGTTACTGATCCGCCCTAATCGCCCATCAATGCGTAGGGATCCCTGGCTGAGGGGGTCGAAAATTTGCACTTGGGCGAAGGGGGGTAAAACCCGGATTTGTAGCGATTGGATGGCGAAACTGTAGCCTGCACTGTCCTCCAAAGGGGTGAGGGTAATTTCCGGCGGCAGGCCCGCGATGGCGGTGGGGCTGGGGACAGGGGGCAACTGGGGCGGGTGGGGAATGCGATCGCTGATCGCCGCTAGATCCCATTCCCACTGTTGGGCCTTTTTGCTCAGTTCTGTGCGGGCCTTCACCGCCGGGCGGATTTTCCCCTGATTAGAAAACAATTGCTCCTGCTTTTTCTTGACCACTAACCACCGCTCCCGGGCAAAATCTCGGCGGGGCAGATGGGAGTCGTGGGTGAATTGGTCATAGAAATTGAGGGCTTCCGTCATCGCCCCTAAACGCTCCAGGGCAATGCCAAGCTCTGCCATGGTGGGGCTGCCATCCTGGGCTGGGGGGTGATGCCAATCGAGGGCAAATAAAATATGCTCCTTTAACCATTGCTCATAACGACGACGGAGGTCGCGGTTGAAGGCTTCCCCATCGAGGGGGGTATGGGCCAAACTTTGGACGATCTGGGGAATAATCCCGGTTGCTTTGGCCCCTGGCGTTTTGAGGAGGTCGGGATACCGCTCTAGCCAGGCGATCGCCCCCTGCCATTGCCGGGCAGCGAGGGCCTGATCAATCAATTGCGTCAGCACCGTTTCCCCGGCCTCTTGGGCTTGGGCCGCCGCCATCGTGCTGGTGAGTGCCGCCTCATTCCCGACAATGGCCCCCAACTCCAAAGCCTCCCGCCAGCGATCGCCCGCCTGCAATGCGACAATCACCGACTCCAACCAATCCGCCGTCTGGGGACAGTTTGCCGCTCCCCAAGCGGTGAGGATTTGGGCATACTCTTGGGCGGCCACCAAACTGGGCAAAGCCGCCGGGAAGCCTTGAATTTGGGCTTGGGCGTGGTGGTATTCCGGGGTATCGGTGGAGCCGCTGCGCTCCCAGGCCGCCACCGCTGGGCCATAATCCTCCCCTTGGTAGAAACAATGGCCCGCTAGGTGATCCATCCCCGCATATTCCGCCGCTGCCAACTGTGCCAACACCTGCCCCCACTGTTGCCATTGGGAGGGATTGAGGGCCGTGGGCGGAGTTGCACAGAAGGGGGCCATGGCTTCTTGATAGGTTTGGATGGCTGTTTGCCAAGCCCCCGTAAATCGGTAGTCTTCGAGGCGTTCTGAGGCGATCGCCGCCGCTAAAAATTGCGTGAAGGCATCCACGACCCCGAGATCCTTCTCCGGGGCCGCCATAAATAACACCAATGGCTCCACGGATTCGGGAGGCAACTCAAACCCTTCCCCTTCCTGGGGATTAAAATGTTGATACCAAGCTTTGAGGGCATCCCAACAGGCCCCCAACCAGAAACAATTCCAAGCCTCCACCGCTTCCCCCTGGGCTGCGAACTGTTGCCCCGCCTCGCGATATTGCGCTTCAAATTTAGCACCCCAAGCCCCGCAGAGGGATGCTTGCAATGCATCACCCAATCGCTCATAGGCGGCCTGAGCGCGGTACATTAAATCAGCATTTTCATTATGGATGCCTTCTTGGGCGAGGGTGTGGGCGATCGCCTCCACATCATCGGCACTCACCGGCTCCACCCCCTGACCCGGTGCAATCATTTGGATATGGGCAGCCCACCGCTCCCGCTGTTGGGGATGGGCGGCGAGAAATTGATCCAGTTCCGCTAAATCGCTAGCGTGTTGCCAAAGACGGCGATCGCCCTCCGGAGTATCGACAATCACCAATTGCTCCGTAGCGCGGCTACTGGCCACATAGAGCTTATTGAAAAAATACCGTGCCTCCTCCGGGTGAACGGGTGACGGTTGCCACACATCCCCCGGACAAGCCTCGCCAAACTTGTACAGCACCACCTGCTTAAACTCCAACCCCTTAGCGGCGATCGCACTCAAAATATGCCAGGGAGCCGCCCCCCTCGGTTGAGGCGGCAAACTACTCAGGAGCGTATCACGGCGAATATAATCCTCTTCCCCCCCTTGATCACAGGGAATAATAATCATCGTATCTTGCAATTTAGCGGGCAAATTCGCCCCAGCCAAATCTTGATCAATGATCCATTTTTGCGGCCCATGATCCCCAGCGCGTCGCGCCCGTTGGGGTTGCAGTTCGGGAATATCAAACAACACACTGCGCCACAGTTGAATCAAATTATTCACCCCAACAATGGGAGCCGCTGAACGATAATTAGATTCTAATTCAGCAAAATTCATTTCTAAATCCAGCATCCCCGTGGGGGAAAGGGTGGTAATCACCTCATTATAAAAGGCGGCCTTAAGGCTCGCCCAACGGAACCCCGTTGGATTCAGGGTTTGGAGCGGATCCCCCGCAAAGGCAAAGGGTAGGCTTTCAACGTGTTGATGCTCCAGATCATATTCAGAAAACACCGACAGCCGCATAATTAATTGCAGTTCTAAATGGGTAAAATCCTGAGCCTCATCACAGAAAATCGCCGTAAATTCCCCCTGATAGGACTTCAATTGCAACACCCGCCGAATCAGGTCTTGATCATCCCATTTTCCCTGTTCCTTTAAATGATTCTGATACCATTTCCACACCGTTTGATAAATCTGTTCAAAATCTTCAACAGAAACGCTTTGCTCTTTACGGGGAATTTCCCGATAATCCTCCACATCTAAATAAGTATCCCGTTCATCGAGATGATACCCCTTAATAAAGGTGCGAATCACCTGCCAACAGACTTCAGGGGAATAGGTGCGCCACAAGGTTTTTAAATATTGTTGGCGAAATTGATGAAAGGAGACGTAATTGGCATCATTGAAGCGATTGCGCTCGGCTAAGGGGAGGCGATTGCGGAGAAAGGTGCGAAAGGATTGGAAAAAGGGGCTAATATCCGGCAGATCTTCGGTATGGCCGCGCCGGGCTAAAAAGCGGTGATGGGAAGCGAGGAGGGGAATAACGCGGGCTTTGGCCATTTTCAGGAGGCGATCGTTATAGGCGAGAAAGAGGGGCCGGGGATAGCTGAGGCGGGGGCGGTTTTCTTCTTGGCAGTAGCGGAGATGGCGATGGCAATAATCTGCGAAGAGATGAAAGAGCATCGTGGATTTACCGCTACCGGCTTGGCCGTTGAGGAAGAGGGGTAAGGAGGGTTTTTGGGTGGAAACCGCATGAAGGATCGCCTCTTCTTCGGCGGATAGGGCGAGGTTGGCCCGCTCATCGTTTTCGATCGCCAACCAATGGGTTTCATCGGCAAGGAGATAATCGGGGTAGGCGCGGCGGGCGATGGTGGTGAGTTGATCGAGGGTGGTGGGGATATCGGGGTGAAAGACATTAGGGTTGAGGTCGCCATGGTGGCTGCTGGCTTGCCAGAGGGGTTCAAGGAGGGCGAGAATGTCCCGGTCTTGGGGGGGGGTGGTGAAGGGGGCGATGAGGAAGAGAATTTGCCGGGGGGGGTTGTCGCTGGTGGTGATGCGGCTATAGAGGATCGTGTAGCCATCTTGGCTATGGTGGCGCACGCCGGGCCAAGGGGTGGCTTGGCCCAACTGAGGCGGGGCATCAACGAGGGTGGTGATGATGCGGTTAAAGGTTTGCCAGGCGGTTTGGTGGGGAGGGGTGGCGAAGCGTTGTAGCCAGGCTTCGCTTTCGTAGATGACGACACCGTTAAAATCCATCCGGAGGCTGGGGCGATCAAGCCAGCGGCGCAGGGATTCATCAAGGGGGGGGGTGTGTTGGTTTTGGTTTTGGGGATGGCTTTTTTGTTGGTTGAGCCATTGCCAAAGTTGTTGATCGGGGATTTGGCTATCGAGGGCATGGTTAGCCCAGGCGGTGCGATCGCGCAGGAATTCCTCATAATCGCGATCGCCCCGTCGAAATACTCTCAACCAGCAAAGGATCGGGTCTGTGCCTATGCGGCGGATGCGGGCGATGAGTCGGAGGTTGCTTTCTTTGCGTTTGAGGTAGGGGTAAACGCGCTCGAAGCGGGATAATACTTGTTCTACGGGCATGGTGGCGAGTTCGCGACAGAGGCGATCGACCTGTTCTTCGAGGCCAGCTTTTTCGTGAACTTGGGCGTTGAAGGCAGCGGGGCGGTAAATATACATGGGAATGGTCAGTATGAGGTGATGAGCAATACTCCATTGTCCATTGTTCCGTGTCTGGATACCGAATCCCGCTCAACATTAACAACGGGGGGCCATAATTCCCCATCCCCTATTCCCCGTTCCCCCGTTGTAACGCCGCGATCTCTGCCAAGTCTAACCCATTGACATCCTCCCCAGCCTAGCTAGCCCTAGAGCTAACTTCCTGACGAGTAGACAGCTCATCGAGAACAGCTTTGTATCCTGCGCCTGGGACGAACTACCGTGGGGCAAACGGGAAGTTATACGCTTGGGGAGATTAGACCTCTGGCTGGGTTGGAGCAATCCTGCTCAGTTAAGTCCGGTCGATGAACCAAGAATCCCCGTCGCTTTAGCGCGGGGAGTGTCAAGCTGTTCTTTTGTGTTCTGGATTATCAATCTGACGCACCCTACTCCCCATTCCCTACTCCGGATCGTAGGTAGAAGCAATATAAAGCTCCTTGAGTTGGCTATCCGCCACCCCTGCTGGTGCATCGGTGAGGAGCGATCGCGCCTGTTGGGTTTTCGGGAAGGCAATCACATCGCGGATCGAATCTTCCCCGGCTAATAACATTACCAACCGATCTAAACCGTAGGCAATGCCCCCATGGGGGGGCGTGCCGTAATCAAAGGCATTGAGGAGGAAACCGAATTTTTCCCGCGCTTCCTCATCACTTAAACCGATGGTGCTAAACACCTTTTCCTGTACTTCCCGCTGATAGATGCGTAGACTACCGCCGCCAATTTCAATGCCGTTATAGATCACATCATAGGCTTGGGCGCGGGCCGTGGTGAGATCGGCTAAATCTTCCGGGTGGGGGGCGGTAAAGGGGTGGTGGAGGGCTTCGAGGCGTTTCTCGTCGGCGTTGTATTCAAACATGGGGAAATCTGTCACCCAGAGCAGATTGACCTGATCGGGATCAATCATCCCTAATTGTGCGCCTACGACTTGACGAAGGCGATCTAAGGATTTATTTACCGTTGCGGTATCCCCGGCTCCAAATAATAGTAACGTGCCGGGTTCTGCGCCGGTTTTGGCCAGTAATGCCGCCTTTTGTTCGGGGGTTAAATTATCTTTAATTGCACCAATGGTGTCGATTTCGCCCCCTTCCCGGACGCGAATATAGGCGATGCCTTTGGCTCCGGCGATGGTGGCTTCGGTGAAGAGATCGCCGCCGGGTTTAATGCGCATATTGGAAATTTGATCCCCACCAGGAATCGGCAACACTTTAATCATGCCGCCACTTTTCACCGCACTACTAAACACCTTAAACCCGCAATCTTTTAAAATATCGGAAACTTCCACCAACTCCAACCCGAAACGGGTATCGGGGCGATCGCACCCATAGCGATCCATGGCTTCTGCATAGGTCAACCGGGGGAAGGGGCGGGGCAGGTCAACGCCTTTAACGGTTTTAAAAATATGGCAGATCAGGGCTTCATTGAGGGCGAGGATCTCCTCCTGGCTCATAAAGCTCATTTCCATATCCAACTGCGTAAATTCCGGCTGACGGTCCGCCCGTAGGTCTTCATCCCGGAAACAGCGGGCAATTTGATAATAGCGATCGCACCCCGCCACCATGAGTAATTGTTTAAACAGTTGGGGAGATTGGGGCAGGGCGTACCATTCCCCTGGGTTAACGCGGGAGGGAACGAGGTAATCCCTTGCTCCCTCTGGCGTGGAGCGGGTGAGGATCGGCGTTTCCACCTCAATAAACTGCTCTTGATCTTCTAAAAAGCGGCGCATTGCTTTAACAACGGCATGACGCAATTGCAGGTTACGGGCCATGCGATCGCGCCGCAAATCCAAATAACGATATTTCAACCGCAGATCTTCCCGCACCGTTTCGCTATCACTACTAGCCACCTGAAAGGGCAATTGTTGATGGACAGCGTTCAGCAGTTCGATGCAATCAGCGTAGATTTCAATTTCTCCCGTGGGAAGTTTGGGGTTAAGGGAATCAGTGGGGCGAGCGCTGACCCGGCCAGTAATCCGCACCACATATTCATTGCGCAGTTTTTCCGCATCGCTATAGGAATCGGGGGTGCGTTCGGGATCGCTGACAATCTGCACCACACCGGAGCGATCGCGCAGATCAATAAAAATTACTCCGCCATGATCCCGACGGCGATCCACCCAGCCGCAAAGGGTGACAGTTTGTTCCAGATCGGTGGCTCGTAGGGTGGCGCAGTAATGGGTTCGCATAGCTCAGGGTCTAAAAGGCTTGAGAATTTAACACAGGAAGGATTCCGTTGCCTATTATGAGCGATCGCGGCCCTCCAGGGTATCCCTAGGGGAATTCCCCGCCGGTTTTGTCCATACCAGGCAATTTCTGGCTCCAGGAACTTTTATAATTTATTGACAATCTTAAGCCAGTCCATCCTGCTATACAGTCCCCAATGCTAGAACGTGATCTTCGGGTTTGGGCATTACTCACTGTGCTGCCTTGTGTGACCCTCCCTGCCCAGGCCCAGAGCATCACCCCTAGTCCCGATGGTACGGGGACGGTGGTGGTCTATCAAGGTCAGACTTACCACATTCAAGGCGGCACACAGGCCGGGGCAAATCTCTTCCACAGCTTCCAACAATTTGGCCTCGATCCGGGGGAAATTGCCCAATTTTTAAGCCAGCCGGGAATTGACAATATTTTAGGTCGGGTGACGGGGGGCGATCCTTCGGTGATTCAGGGTTTATTGCAGGTGACGGGGGGCCATAGCAATTTATACCTGATGAACCCGGCGGGGATTGTGTTTAGTTCCGGTGCGCGTTTGGATTTGCCGGCCTCGTTTACAGCCACGACAGCCGATCGCATCGGTTTTGGCTCCGGCTGGTTTAATGCCTTGGGGGCCAATGATTACAGCAGCTTGATGGGTTCCCCCCAGCAATTGGCGTTTCTGCGTTCTGAACCGGCGGCGATTGTGAATGAGGGGAATTTAACGCTGACGGGGGGGGAATTGGGGCTTTATGGGGGGGCGATCGCCCACACCGGCCAAATTCTCGCCCCCAATGTCACCCTCGCCGCTGTACCGGGGGAAAATCTAGTCCGCATCCATCAACCAGGGATGTTATTAAGTTTAGAAGTCCCGGATACTGTCCTATCCGGTGGCATCACCCCCCTAGCCTTACCTCAATTATTAACGGGGGGAAATTTATCGATAACGGGTACAGTATTGGGGGATCAGGTACATTTAGCAGCCCGTGAACCCATCGCCCTTGATCCGGCTTTAGTGAAAACCCATGGCGGCGCTTACCATGCCCCCATCGTGACGCTCTTTGGCACAGCAGGCGATCCGGTTTCTTTAGGCTTTCTCGATATCACGATCCCCGATTATCAAACCCTGCTCTACGGTGGCCGCGCAGGCACAACGATTATCCCCATCCTCCCCACAGAATCCGGCATTGCGAAGATTACAAAAACTCTTGATCACGCCATTAAACCCGTGGATGAGGTGCATATTTTGGCGGAAGGAAATGCAGGTAATTTTTGGCTAGGTCGGGATTTTGTCACCCATGAAAATCTGGAGCAATACCGAGAACAATTGCAAAGTTGGGGAGCCAATTTAAGCACCAATGCAGATATCTTGCTTTACAGTTGTTTTGCGGCTTTGGGAGAAATTGGTGAAGCCTTAATCACCACATTAGCAGATTTAACCGGGGCGGATGTGGCAGCTTCCACAAATATCACGGGAAGTGAAAATTATCAAGGAGATTGGCATTTAGAATACAAAACAGGGGGAATCGAGGCTGAAAATCTGTTGACATTGGAGATACCCAAGAGTTGGAATGGCAAATTAGATCTATTTACCGTGGGTGATGTAGCAACACCAACATTAGAAGCGGCAATTAATGCAGCTAATGCTAACGCTTCTGTCCCTCATACCATTAAGTTTGCGCCTGGTATTACTGAAATCATCTTAACCAGTGCTTTGCCCACGATTACGCGAAGTATGACCATTACCGGTCAAGGAACAAATGTCACAATTCGGCGGGATTCTACTGCTTCTGATTTTCGGATTTTTGATGTTGGGGCAGTAGCGACAACCTTCGATTATTTAACGATTACAGGGGGGCGTTATACGGGGCCCGCCAGTCCTGGTGGCGGAATTTTTAGCCTTGGAGCCGTGACACTAAACAACTCTACGGTTTCTAACAATTTCACGACCGGCCAAGGTGGCGGGATCGGGCTTTCTGGTGTAGGTGCAATTTTGACAGTGAACAACTCTACAGTTTCGGGGAATTCCTCTGACTCCAATGGCGGAGGTATCTTCACTCGAGGCAATATAACCTTGAATGATTCTGTGGTTTCCGGTAATGTCTCAATCAACGCCAGCGGCGGCGGAATTCGCAGTGAGGGAAACGTGACAGTGAACAACTCTAGCATTGATCAGAATAAAGCTACTCTTGGTAATGCTGGTGGAATTTCTTCCGATCAGGTGGTGACGCTCAACAATTCTACGGTTTCCGGTAATTTGGCAAATCAATTAGGGGGCGGGCTTGTTGGAGCTCAAGGTGTAACGCTGACCAACAATTCTATAGTTTCTGGTAATTCAACCAATGGTGATGGTGGCGGCATTCGTAGCGGTGGAACTATAACCATCACTGATTCTATGGTTTCACGGAATTCCTCTGGCTCCACCGGCGGGGGGATTAACGGTGTCAATACGATCACCATCAGCAATAGCACAATTCAAAATAATACCGCCAGTGGTGGCGGCGGCGGGATTCGCAGCCTTGGAGCAGTAACGCTGACCAATTCTACTGTTTCTGGTAATTCCACTGGAGCTTTGGGCGGCGGAATTTTGGGCAGTTTAGCAGCAGTAACGCTGACCAATTCTACTGTTTCTGGTAACTTGGCTAATGCTGGCGGCGGGATTCGCAGCAATGGAGCAGTGACGCTGACCAATTCTACCGTTTCTGGTAATTCCACTGGAGATTTGGGCGGCGGGATTTTGAACGGTGGAGCAGTGACGCTGACCAATTCTACTGTTTCTGGTAATTCGGCGGGTGGCAGCGGCGGCGGCGGGATTGCCAGCAGTGGAGCACTAACGCTGAACAATTCGACGATCGCCTTTAACACTAACACAAGTACAGGTGGGGGGATTGCTTTATTCACCAACAACAACACCCACACCATCACTAACAGCATTATCGCCAACAACACCAACGCCACTGCTCCCGACATTGGTATTGTTGGCGGTACACACACATTTAACATTACCAATAGCCTCATCCTCAGCACGCAGGGCATGACTGGCATCGGAGTTCCCACCAACGGCGTGAATGGCAACATCGTTGGTGTTGACCCCAACCTCAGCCCCCTTGCCAACCACGGCGGCCCCACCCAAACCCATGCCCTCCAACCCACCAGCGTTGCCCTCAACAGTGGCAATAATGCCCTTGCTACCGCCATCAGCACCATAGACCAACGCGGCACTGACCGCATCATAGACGGCACGGTGGATATGGGGGCCTATGAATCAAGGGGGTTTAACTTAACCGTTGTCAATGGTAATAATCAGGCCACCATCATCAATACCGCCTTTGGCCAACCCCTACAGGTGCGGTTAACTGAAGCGGCCTTTAACCAACCCATCGCGGGTGTTCCCATCACATTTACCCTCCCCACCAGCGGCCCCTCCGGCGTGGCCACACAAGTTACGGTGTTAACCGATGCCCAAGGGATCGCCACGTTGAATATTGCCGCCAATGGATTGGTGGGGGGCTATGGGGCGATCGCCACCGTAAACTCTACCCTATCTGCGCAATTCACCCTCGCCAATGTCCCCCCAACACCCACCAATCCCCCCCCAACAACTACTATATTCCCCGCCAATTTAACCCCCGTTCTCCACACCATTGATCGCGAGTCCGTATCACGGTCGATGAATGTTGACCTTGGGGAGAATTTTTTCGTCGAAGCGGTGGAATCCACGTTGATGAATATGTTTACTGACTATCTGGGCAGTAGCAGCCCAACCTCATCCACGACGGGCAGGACATCAAGCACATCCACGAGCGGCGGATTGGGGGGTAGCAGTAGTACATTCGCTGGCGGTGAATCGGGGGGAGATCAATCGCGCAATAGTGCATTTGATGGGTCGGGATTGACCGGCGATGCGAAAGAACGCCAAGCTAGGGCCGCTAATACTGGTCGGCGCACGGGGGAAACCATGTCCATTGAGGAGGCGAAGAAACGGCTTCTAGCAGCCGAGCAGGCCACCAGAGCGCGGACAGCGGTAGTTTATGCCTTCTTCCGTCCTGTGGGGGAAATTACCATCGCCACCGATGGCACGATCCGCGATTTTGATGAAGGCTTGAGTGCTAATCGTCGCCAATTGATTGCATCGGCTTTACGGGAGGGAGATCCCACCGATGAATTAGAACTGGTATTGATCACCGCAGAAGGGGCTGTGATTCAACGGCGTATTTCCACCGCCACCCGGGCAGAAGTGCTCAATCAGGTGAATCGCCTCCGGCGGGGCATGGCCAATTCCCAGGGCAATACCCATCTTGCCCCTGCCCAAACCCTCTATCGATGGCTCGTCGCTCCCCTCGAAACCGAGTTACAAATACAGGGCATTGATCATTTGGCGTTTATTTTAGATGCGGGGTTGCGATCGCTCCCCCTTGCCGCCCTCCATGATGGCAATGGCTATGTCATTGAACGCTACAGTGTTGGGTTAATGCCGAGCCTTTCCCTCACGGATCTCGACTATCGCAGTTTAGAGGGGGCAACGGTTTTGGCCATGGGGGCTGACACCTTCACCGACAAAGAAGCCTTACCCGCCGTCCCTGTGGAGTTAGAGGCCATTTCTACCCAGCTTTGGATTGGCTCTAGTCTGCTCAATGAACAATTCACGATCGCCAATCTCATGGCTCGCCGGGATGCTGAACCCTTCCGGATCATTCACCTCGCCACCCATGGGGAATTCCAACCCGGCACACCCGATCGCTCCTATATCCAGTTTTGGGATGAGCGGTTAGGGTTGGATCAGTTGCGGGGGTTGGGGTTTGGTGATCCGCAGGTGGATCTGTTGGTGTTGAGTGCTTGTCGCAGTGCGTTAGGCGATCGCGAAGCTGAAATGGGGTTTGCCGGGTTAGCAGTAATGGCGGGGGCGAAAAGCGCCTTAGGCAGTTTGTGGTATGTGAGCGATGCCGGAACCCTAGCCCTGATGAGCAATTTCTATCAGCAGTTGGATCAAGTCACCACCAAATCAGAGGCATTACGTCTCGCCCAACTTGCCATGGCTTCAGGAAACGTCCAGGTCATCGGCAATGAACTTGTCACCGACACAATGCGCCTACCCCTCCCCGCCAGTTTCTCCCCATCGGAGGATTTCAGTCATCCCTATTTTTGGAGTGCTTTCACGCTGATTGGTAATCCTTGGTAGGGCTATCTTGGTTTGCTCGCTGTACAAGAAGGGGACTAAAACAAGGCTTGATGTAGGGGCGTTGGCGTAAGCCTGCCGGAGGCACAAAAATTTTTCGCCCTCACAAATTATGGCGGATTGCTATATGTTGAAGGGGCGGACTGAAATCCGCACTACTAAGGATTTTTTGAGATAGATCATGATCATCAAAGGGTTAGGCTTGGGGGCGAGTTTGGTGGTTTTGACAGCAATGCCGGGATGGGGGCAAACGGGGTTATTTTTGACCTATCCCCCCGATGGCCATCAGACCACGGCAAACCAAATTTTTCTGATTGGCACAGGATCGGGGCCGGTGACGGTTAATGGCCAAGCCATTCGCCAAAGTCCCGCCGGCCATTTTGCCCCCAGTTTTCCCCTGCAATTGGGCCCCAATCGCTTTACGCTGCGCCAAGGTTCCCAAGAGCAGACTGTGACCATTACGCGACAACCGACAGAAACGCCTTTAACGGGGGTGAGTTTCGGGGCCTTGGAGCCAGCCCAAAATATGACGCGCCAATTAGGGGAATTGATTTGTTTAGGGGCCGTTGCCCCCCCCAACGCCACTGTCACCGCTCGCTTGGGGGGCCAAACGCTATCTTTAACCCCTCAACCTCCTACGGTATCCCTCCCGCCCAATAACGCCATCCTCACGGCTCAAAACGCCCCCAATCCAGAACGCCACAGCCGCTATCAAGGCTGTTTTACGGCTACAGAACCGGGGGATTTAGGCACACCGACGTTTACCTTAAGTTTAGGAAGGGAGCGGGTAGAAGCCCAAGGGGGGAAGATTGCGATTCTTTCCCCCCAAGCGTTGGAAGTGATTGAAGTGACTGCCCCCCAAGGGGTTGCCCGCACCGGCCCCAGTACGAACCATTCCCGCCTCACCCCCCTACCCAGGGGAACCCGCGCCACGGTGACGGGCCGGGAAGGGGATTGGTTACGTTTAGACTATGGGGCTTGGATGAATGGGGCGGAAACGCGATCGCTCCCAGGGGCCGTTCCCCCCTTAGCCCGGATTCGTAGCGTCAGCGGTCGCCCTGGCCCCAATGGCATTGAAATGGCTTTTCCTCTCACCGTTCCTGTGCCGGTGACGATCGCCCAAGAGGATGAGCAATTGATGTTGACGTTCCATGGGGCGATCGCCGAAACCGACACGATCCGTCTCGATGATGATCCCCTGATCCGTCGCCTCGACTGGCAACAGGTCAACCCCACCACGCTCATCTACACATTTCATCTCAAAACCCCCCACCAATGGGGCTATGATTTCCGCTACGATGGCACAACGCTGCGGTTATTGTTGCGTTATCCCCCCAATATTCAGGGGCAATTAAACGGTTTACGGGTGGTGTTAGATCCCGGTCATGGCGGCGCAGAATTAGGAGCGCGGGGCCCTAACGGTTTCCCGGAAAAAGAGATTAATTTAATTCTTTCTCAAAAGTTGCGGCGGGAGTTGGAGCGGCGGGGGGCGCAGGTTTATCTGACGCGGGAAACGGATGTGGATTTGGGCTTGCGGGAGCGGATGGATTTTATTGCTCAGGTGCAGCCCCATGTGGCTTTATCGGTGCATTATAATGCGTTGCCCGATAGTGGTAATGCAGAAGAAACGGCAGGCATTGGGATGTTTTGGTATCATCCCCAAGCCCATGATCTAGCGGTGTTTTTGCAGGACTATTTAGTGACGAATTTAGATCGTCCCCACTACGGCGTTTTTTGGAATAATCTGGCGTTAACCCGCCCCTATGCAGCGCCAACGGTGTTAATGGAATTGGGATTTATAATCAATCCTTGGGAATTTGAATGGATTGTGGATGAGGCGGCGCAGGATCAATTGGCGGGGGCGATCGCCTCTGCCCTGGCCCAATGGGTGCAAGCCCGCCAAGCCGTCCCCTAAAGTTCTAGCTAAAGATGCCCCAACTTGCCATAATAGAAAGGTCTGATCCCGTTCACCATTGCTCACCATGGGTAAATCGAAAGTTATTTCTACCTCTGTTTCGCCAGAATTGGCCGAACAAATCGATCAAGTCGCTGAAATTGAGAATCAATCTCGTGCGGCGGTGATTCGAGCAGCCATTCAATTGATGGTGAAAATGCCGCCGTCGGTTTGGTCTGCGTTACATCATTTAAAAACTGAAGGGACGGATGAAAATATGGAAATCATTAGTCAGGAAATAATCAGAATATTTACCCATTATAATTATCAAATTAGCCTAGAAAAAATGGCTGAAAGCATTGATAAAAAATGGCTAGATTCTTTAAAAACAGAAGAAGATATTTGGCGTGCTGCTGTTCAATTAACCCGCAATGTCTAAAGTTTGGCGATGGTGTCTTGATTTAAATATTTGGTATGGTGCTTTTTTGGCTAAACCTAAACTACAAGGCCATGAAGGATCAGCCTGCCAATTTTTGGTTAATATTGCGGCCAATGGCAAATGTGACCTTGCCAAGGTTGACTTGATCATTTCCTTTGGTATGCTCAATCGTCTTTACGCGGCATTTATTCGTCACGGTATTCCTGAAGAATTAGTTCGATTTCACATTGACTTAATTCAAACCTATGCAACATTAGGGCCAAGTTTGACATTGGGAGGAACAGGAATTCTTCCACTTAATGATCTTGAAGATCGTCATGTATTAGAAACAGCATTGGCAGGCAAAGCAGATCTGTTAATTACCCTCAACCATCAGGATTTTTTAACAAAAGAAGTTAGTCCAATTCTTCCTGAATATCATTACCTTTATCAGGCTCCGAATCATCGAATGCAAATTGTTCACCCTTTTTTATTGTGTTCTTGGTTTAGACAAACTTCACCCTTTCTTGATCCTGAAAATCTTTCATTTCCGATAAATTCCCCATGATTGCAACCTTACCGCCTTGGCTTTTACTCGATCCCCTCTTGACCCAATGGTTGCAGGAGGATGTGGGGCGGGGCGATCGCACCACCGCCGCCCTTTTTCCCCCCCAAGGAGAACCCGCCCAAGCCCATTGGGTGGCGAAGGCGGATGGGGTGGTGGCGGGGCTAGCCCTAGCAGCCCGTGTGTTTTATCTCCTCGATCCCCAGGCTGTGAGCGAACCCCAGATCGGCGAGGGGGACAGTTGCACAGCGGGGCAAACCTTGATCACATTCACTGCTAGCCCCGCCGCATTGCTCACGGGGGAGCGGGTGGCGTTGAATTTGGCGATGCGGTTGAGTGGGATTGCGACGGCAACGGCGGCCTATGTGGAGGCGATCGCTCCTTTCCCCACCCAATTTGTTGATACCCGCAAAACCACACCGGGATTGCGGTTGTTGGAAAAATACGCTACTCAAGTGGGGGGCGGCCTCAATCACCGTATGGGCCTCGATGATGCGGTGATGCTCAAGGATAACCACATCCAAGCAGCGGGGGGCATTGGCCCCGCCATTGCCCAGGTGCGGCGGGCGATCCCCTACCCTTTAGCAGTGGAGGTGGAAACGAGTAATTTAGCAGAAGTGGAGGAGGCGATCGCCCATGGGGCCGAAATCATCATGCTCGATAATATGGCCCCGGCCCTGATGGCGGAAGCCGTAGCGTTGATCCGGGCGGCCAATGAGCGAATTAAAATCGAAGCCTCTGGCAATATCACGTTAAATACGATCAGCACCGTGGCAGAAACCGGCGTAGATTATATTTCCAGTAGTGCGACAATCACGCGATCGCCCTGGTTAGATATCAGTATGCGTTGGGGATAAGCATCATTAAGGAGCAAAAAATCTGGGGCGAAAGATTTTTCGCCCCTACAGTTGCACCCCCTTAATTGGCTTTTAACTCCAGTTCATGAAGGTTCCAAAATGCGCCCCCTAAGGCCGTGAATTTGATATTTTCAATGCGATCGCGCACCGCTTCTAAGGATAAAGCATTCACCAAATAGATAAAGGGGACTTGCTCCGCGACAATTTGCTGAAACTCTCCATAAATTGCCTTACGTTTCTCCTCATCTAACTCACCCACTCCCGCAATAAATAAAGCATCAATTTCTTTCTCCCAATCCGAAACCTGCCAATTTTGAATCGGCTCCTCCCCTGGCATCGGCCCCTGATTAAACTGATGCAACGAGCCGCCACTATACCAAATATTAAACCCACCATGGGGTTCTACTGTTCCCCCCCCAAAACCGCCCACATAGACCTGCCAATCGCGGTCTTGTAACTTCTGTAATACTGTATTAAAGTTCACCACCTGTAAATCCGCCTGAATCCCAATCGCCTCAAGATCCTGCTGCACCTGTACCGCCGCATCAACGCGCACCTTCTCCTCAGACTTCACCAACATCTGAAACCGGACTAAATTGCCCTTTTCATCCTCTAAACGGTTGTTGGCGTTATACCGAAAGCCATTGTCTAGGAGTAATGCTTTTGCCCGTTCTGGATTATATTCATAGGTGCGTAAACCTTGCTCCGGTGAACGATAAAAAGGATTATTCACCGCAATGGGCGAATGTTGAATTTCCCCTAAACCGCGATAGATATTGTTTTTCATCTTTTCCCGGTCTAAGGCATAGGCGATCGCCTGACGAAACCCTTGGCGCTGAAACCAACTGGAAACTAAAGGATTAACAAAGGGTTTTCCCGCTGCATTGGTGGCGGTGGAAAGATTAAAGCCGACAAACCGACTATCTGGAGCAGGGCCGCCATTGTAGATCGTATAACCCCCTCGTTCTTCCTCCCGCTTGAGGAGACTAAACACCTCCGGCTGTACCCCCAAACTATCTAATTCTCCCGAACGAAAGGCAACGGATTGGGTTTCATCAGATTCAATGGTGCGGGTGACAATGCTTTCAATATAGGGCTGGGGATTGCCTGCTTGATCTTTTTTCCAATAGTAGGGATTGCGCTCAAAAATCACCCGTTGACCGGGGACATACCGCACCATCCGGTAAGGGCCAGCCCCAACAATTTCGCGGGGGTCGGTATTCGTGCTCCAAGTGGAGAGAAAAAGGAGATCGCCGCTGCTATTGGTGGTGTTAATCGATTCCTCTAGGGCGTGTTTTGGGAGGATGGAAATCCCTCCGGCATAGCGTAGGAAGGGGGCAAAGGGTTCGGGAACAGAAAATTCAACGCGGCGGGGATCTAATGCTCGCACGTCGGGGAAACTATCACCAACGCGGAGAATATCTTTAATCCCGGTGGGGACTTTGGGGTTTAAGTAAACATCTTTGTAGCTAAACACGACATCTTCAGCGGTGATCGGTTCGCCATCAGACCAACGCAATCCTTCCCGGAGTGTGAACGTAATGCGGAGATTGTCGTCGGAAATTTCCCAGGATTCGGCGAGGGCGGGTTCGAGTTCGGCGGTTTCGCCGTTTTGGGTGATTAAGCCTTCGTTGATCAGGCCAAAGACGCTAAAGGCGGAAGTATTGAGGGGGTAGTTAAAGGTGGCGGGGTCGCTGGGGCTGGCAAAGACGAGTTGGGGCTGACTAGTGGTGCTGGCGGCGATGATTGCCCGGCAGCCGGTGAGGGCGATCGCCCCCACGAATAACAGCCCTAAAATCAGGGTACGGATTTTCCTAAATTGACCCAGTTTGTTTTGCTTGTTTGCCATGATCCCAACTTTGTTGACGTACTCCCCGGCATGAATGCGCGGGGATTCTCAAAGGTTTTCTTTCGGCAGGCTAAAGCCATGCCTCCAGACTCTCTTCTTCCTGCTTCTTTGACTCTTGACTAGACACTTGATTTTCATCTTATGTCCCCGTTAGACCGTCTCCACAGGCATTTTACTTTTACATCTACCGAGCGTCCCTCGGCAGATGGATCTGAATATTTTTTTGTTGTAGCTATTGCTCTATATTGGTTGTCAGTATCTTAATCGTTCTCTGAGCCGCCGCTGGATGAGCGAATCCGTAATGGTTTCAGCGTTTTATCGCTGTCAATAAATATCATACCACACTGGCAGGCTAAAGCCTGCCTCTAGCTTTCATCCCCGGCAAGACCGGGGTTCTCAGCATCTTTCCTATAGCAACATTGGTGGAGGATCCCCCCCTGCCCCCCCTTAAAAAGGGGGGGTTCTGAATTTGGAGGGCGAAAGGTTTTTCATCCTGACTTCCCACTCCCCACTTCCCACTCCTACGGAACGTAGACCTGGAAATATTTTTCTAAGACGGAGGCGATCGCCCGTGAGCGTCGCAGTTGATCCCCATAGACGCATTCCCATTCCGTCACTGGCCGATGTTCCCGCGCACAGATCCCTAAAAGACCAGAGGCGCGATTGTAGCCCCGCTCGATATCGAGGGCATTGTTTTCATTGAGGTAGAAGGAGGCGGTTCGCGCCCAAGCCATCGCCTCAACCCCTTGCAATCCCCCCCGGTAGGCCATGCGGAGGGCTTGGGGGAAGACGCGGGAATGGACAGGACTGGCTTGGTTGTAAAGATCGGCAGTATTGATCACTGCTTCGAGGTCTTCGTCGGGGTGAATACCGGCATTGTGGAGGTCTTGGAGGTTGGTGGGGAGGCGATCGCGCGATCGTTGCAAACACATTTCTTCCGCAACCGCCATATTCCCCCCACTGCGCCCCTGATCACTACAGGGGCCATAATTCGTTACCCGTTCTCCCCAAGATAAATTACCAGGGTCAATATGGCCAAAATACAACGGGGTTTGCTCCACATAAAGATTGCTCCCCTCCACAAAAACGCGATAATTCCCCTCTGCTACACCAATGGCCAGCATTCCTAAAGAAACCGGCGTATCAAAGAGGCGGCGATTGCGGCTAATACTTTGGGACAAATTAAAGGGAGGCATGACTGCGGCGGTGCTGGCGGCTACGACCGGCGAGCCGCTGGGGGGCTGAGGGGCTGCACTGGCTGGGGGGAGATTGGGGGGCGTGGCATCGCGATCGAGGGGGAGATCGGGGATTACCTTGCTTTCTTCCGGTGTGAGTAGGGGAGTCACCCGACTGGTGGGGATGGCGGGTAAATTAATCCGCTCACCGGCAGCGATATATTGGCCCCCCGTACCATAACTTGAAGGGAGGAAATATTCGGGATCGAAGGGAACCAGTTGAGCTTGGGATAGGAAGGGATCACTGGCTTGGGGGGCTTTGGGTTGTAGGTCAGCGCGGAGCAAAAACCCCACGGAAACCGAACCAATTAACCCGAATAACGCCATGCGCCCCAGCCAAGCCCAGTATGATGACATAAATCTTAACAAAGTGCGAACAGTACCAATTAGCCATACTATCCTACGGATGCAGAATCCGGTAGAGTGTTCCCCCTGAGGCCCAGGGGAAACTGTTGTGCTAGTAGCCCAAGGCAGAAGGCAGAAGGCAGAAGGCAGAAGGTAGAAAGGGGAATCTCTCTTGGCCTTAGGGTTCTGCCTTGCAGGTATGGTTGGGTGATTGGGTGCTAGTCGATGTTAATGCTGTGGGGTGTGTCCTGGTTAAAGTCTGTTGTACCGCCGCCATTCAGGGGTTGGCGATAGTCGGTATAGAGGCGATCGCGCCAGGTGAAAAATGGTTCATAGGCGGGGTTATCCGCCAGGCCCGGAATGCCATTGCCCTTGAGTTGGGCGGGAATATCGAGATAATTTCCCGCCGGATATTTAAGGATGATGCTCAACCCCGCCACGGCAAAATCCGCCAAGGTGGGCGTATCGCCTAAGAGATAGGGGGAATCACTGAGCATCAAACAAAGGGCTTCTAAATCCTGCTTGAGGCTGGCTTCTGCGGCCTTCACCGCATCGCCCCCCATCCCCACACCGGAGCCTAAAATATCAAGAAAATTCCCCGGTACAGCCCCCACTAACGTTTTCACCACATCGGGGGTATCGCTGGGCAAGATGGAGGTGCGGAAACTTTGGTTTTTATTGAGCGCACCGATCAGGGCCTTGCGGCCTTTGGTGGCGATGGATTCATCGGCCCATTCTTCGAGGGCTAAACAAAAGCCTTTCTTTTTGGGCGTGGTGGGAATAATCGGTTTTTCGGGATACTTGCGTTCTAGGTAAAGGGCAATTTCCGTGGAGTCCGGGATATAGGTATCGCCATCTTTCAGCACGGGAACTTGCCGTTGGCCGGATTTCTGAAACAGATCCAACTGCCCCATGCCGGGGGTGACTTCTATCTTGCGATATTCCAGCCCTTTATAGTCCAGGATCAACCGGACTTTTTCGCAATATTGGGAGATTTCAAATTGATAGAGTTCCAGCATGAATTGGCCTCCTAGGGTTTCAGCCTCTCACTCTAGCAAGTTTGTTGCGGCTTGCGTTTGCCTAGGGATCGAACAGGGAGAAAAACATTTCCGGCAAACTCTGCACCGTCGCCCACAATTCCCCCGCATTGACCCCCCAAATAAGATAAAGGGCCAAAAACACCAAGGCAATGGTGAATGCCGTCTTAACGGTGGTTTTCACAATATTCACCAAGCCGGTAAACAACAGCCAAGCCACGATCAACGCCCCAATCAGTAGGATTAACTCCATAATCTATCCTGCTTCACAACATCCCCCCGTTCCTTGTTCTCCATCCCTCCTAAACCGCCACACTGGTTTTCGTCAGGGCTTGCTGAAGAGCGATCGCCTCTCCCCGCGCCCAAGCATCAGCGGCGAGAATATCTTCTAAATTGGGCTGGGCGGTATTTTGGCCGGTGAAGCGATCGCACACCTGTTCAATTAAACGGGGAATATCGAGGAATTGAATCTCTTGGGCGAGGAACATGGCCACCACCTGCTCATTGGCAGCATTGAGGACGGCGGGCATCGCTCCCCCGGCCCGGCCCGCTGCGTAGGCCAACTGCATACAGGGATATTTCTCATGATCTGGCTCGCGGAAGGTCAGATCTCCCGCTTTGACCAAATCTAAGGGCGACCATTGAGTGGGGAGGCGATGAGGGTAGGAGAGGGCATAGAGCAGGGGCAGGCGCATATCCGCCCAACCCAATTGGGCTAAGACCGATGTATCTTGCAACTCAATCAGGGAGTGAATAATACTTTGGGGATGGATGACAATATCAATGGCATCGTAATCCATACCAAATAAATAATGGGCCTCAATCACCTCTAGGCCCTTATTCATCAACGTGGCGGAATCGATGGTAATTTTTTGCCCCATCGACCAGTTGGGATGTTTGAGGGCATCGGCTACGGTGACATGGGCCAGTTGCTCCACGGGCAGATCCCGGAATGCGCCGCCGGAAGCGGTGAGGATAATTCGCCGCAGTCCCCCATCGGGAACCCCCTGCAAACATTGGAAAATGGCCGAATGTTCGGAATCCGCCGGGAGGAGTTTTGTGCCATGTTTGGCCACCAGAGGCAAAACGACGGGCGCACCCGCGATCAGCGTTTCTTTATTAGCCAGGGCGATATCTTTCCCGGCTTCAATGGCCGCCAACGTGGGTAACAGGCCGGCACAGCCGACAATGCCCGTGACAACACTTTCCGCATCTCCATAGCGGGCCACTTCCACGACCCCCCCTTGGCCAGCGGTAATGATGGGTTGGGGATGGAGAGAGGCGATCGCCTCCTTTAATTCTGCTAACTTACTCTCATCCTGAATCGCAACAATTTCCGGCTGAAACTGCCGCACCTGCTCCGCCAACAGCGTCACATTCCGCCCCGCCGCCAACCCCACGACCCGAAAGCGATCGGGGTGCTGTTCAACAATATCAAGGGTCTGGGTGCCGATGGAGCCGGTGGAGCCAAGGATAGAAATTGCTTTCATAAAACTCTGAGAATGAGGGGCAAATCTTAAAAGATTACAAAATTGCGAGCTATCCCAAACTCTACTACGATTTCGGCCCCCTGGCTCATTGTGGGAACAGGGAACGGGGAACAGGCAAGCGTAGGGGCGCAAGCGTTGCGCCCCATGCTTGTATCCGTCGTTTTAGAATAAAAAGCAACCCCAACCCCACCCCACGATGTACCACTTCCAAGAAAAATACATCAACCCCTTCACCGACTACGGCTTTAAAAAACTCTTTGGTGAAGAACCTAATAAAGACCTGTTGCTGGATTTTCTCAACGAACTGC
>NZ_JAYGHW010000098.1:24631-43676 GCF_034932185.1 Spirulina sp. CCNP1310
AAATTTTCACTAAACTCTTCGAGGTGGCAGAAATAGCCCGTTTTACACCCCAACAGGTGAAATTCTACGAAGATAGTTTGAAGTATTATCGAGATTTACAAAATTCCCTCGATACTGCCCGCCAAGAGGGCATTGAAGAAGGTATTCAACAAGGAGTAAGGCAAGTAGCAATCCAGGGAATTGAGCAAGGTTTATCCGATGAGATACTGGTGAAATTAACCGGGTTAGACTTGGCAACCCTTGTAGAACTACGGCAAAACAGGTAGGGGCGCAACGCTTGCACCCAATCCCTGCGCCCGTTATCCTAAAATAAAAAGCAACCCCACCCCACGATGTACCACTTCCAAGAAAAATACATCAACCCCTTCACCGACTACGGCTTTAAAAAACTCTTTGGTGAAGAACCTAATAAAGACCTGTTGCTGGATTTTCTCAACGAACTGCTCCACAAAGAGCAGGGTCAAATTACCCAGCTTACCTATATCAAAAATGAACAGATCGGCACGGGAGAGCTAGACCGCAAAGCTATTTTTGATCTCTATTGCGAAAACGAGCGAGGGGAAAAGTTCATTGTTGAACTGCAAAAAAGTAAGCAGAACTTTTTCAAAGACCGTACAGTTTACTATGCTACATTCCCGATCCGTGATCAGGTACAGCGCGGCCCTTGGGATTATCAACTCAAAGCAGTGTATGCCATTGCCATTTTAGACTTCATCTTCGATGAAGACCAGCAAGAGCCAGAAAAATATCGCTATGATGTTAAGTTAACCGATATTGAAACCTGTAAGGTTTTCTATGATAAGCTCACATTTATTTACTTGGAAATGCCCAAGTTTAATAAAACGCTAGCACAACTTGAAACCCGTTTTGATAAATGGTTATATGTATTGCGAAATCTCCCCGATATTCAAGAAATTCCAGAAATTTTACAGGAAGAAATTTTCACTAAACTCTTCGAGGTGGCAGAAATAGCCCGTTTTACACCCCAACAGGTGAAATTCTACGAAGATAGTTTGAAGTATTATCGAGATTTACAAAATTCCCTCGATACTGCCCGCCAAGAAGGTATTGAGGAAGGTATCCGACGGGTAGCGATTCAGGGGATTGAGCAAGGTTTATCCGATGAGATGCTGGTGAAATTAACGGGGCTGAACTTAGCAACCATTGCCGAACTACGGCAAAACAGTTAGGGGCGCAACGCTTGCGCCCTTTGAGTGAGCATCAAGAAACCGGGTTGCTGAGGTTAGTATTGGTTGAATGAGGGGGTGGAAAAAACCCGGTTTCTGAGGTTTAACCTACACGGATTCCGCTTCTAAATCGGCGATCAGTCTGGTTAAATGGGCCACATCGGCCCGGTAGACTTCACCGCAAAAATGGCAGGTGGCTTCCGCTGATCCTTCTTTTTCCAGCATATCTTGCAGGTCTTGAACGCCAAACAGTTTTAATGCACCCAGGGCGCGATCGAAGGAGCAATCGCACTGATACCGCACCATCTGCACTTCTGGGAAAATATGTAGATCCAAGTCCCCGAGTAAATTCTGAAAAATATCCGGTAGGGATTGGCCTGCTTGCAGGAGGGGCGTAAAGCCCGTTAACCCCACCAGCCGACTTTCCAACAGTTCCACTAACGATTCATCTCGCGCTGCCTTGGGCAAGATTTGCAATAATAGACCCCCCGCCGCCGTTACGCCATTTTCTCCCACAAACACGCCCACCAATAATGCCGAAGGGGTTTGTTCGGAAGTGGAAAGGTAATGGGCCACATCTTCCCCCACTTCCCCAGAGATTAATTCAACTGTACTGGAATAGGGGTAGCCATAGCCCACATCCCGCACCACATAGAGGAAACCTTGACCCATCGCGCCCCCTACGTCCAGCTTGCCTTTGGCATTGGGGGGGAGTTCCACCTGGGGATTGATCACATAGCCCCGCACCGTGCCATCTAAGCCACCATCCACCAAAAGGCCGCCCAAGGGGCCATCACTGCGAATCCGGAGGTTAACGCGGGATTGAGGCTGTTTCATGCTCGAAGCGAGGAGCAGGCTGGCAGCCATGGCCCGGCCAAGGGCGGCGGTGGCCACATAGGAAAGGTGATGCCGTTGGCGGGCTTCTTCGGTGAGGCGGGTGCTGATCACCCCGACGGCTCGAATCCCCCCATTAGCAGCGGTAGCGCGAATCAGTTGGTCTGCCATGGATGTTGCAATGTGTCTTTTGATTAACTGTAGCGATATTTGTTGCTGCTCAGGATCCCCCCGGCTACGCCGACCCCCTTAAAAAGGGGGTTAAATTCTTAGAACCCCCCTTTTTAAGGGGGGCAGGGGGGATCTCCCCAATGGCTATAGGGATGATCGACTAAATAGGCGTTGAAATAACGGCGATCGCCTGATACCTCCGCCCCCACCCAATCCGGTAACGCCACTACTTGATCCGTCGTGGTGAGTTCCACTTCAGCCATAATTAACCCCTGATTTTCCCCTAAAAATTCATCCACTTCCCAGAGCAAATCTTGATAGGGGATTTTGTAGCGGATTTTGTCGATCAGGGGGCGATCGCACAGTTGGGAGAGCATTTCCTCGGCATCGGCCATGGGAATCTCATACTCATATTCCAGGCGGGCAATGCCATGGCTAGCCCCTTTGATGGTTAAAAAGGCCCGCATCCCGGCGACGCGGACGCGCACAGTGCGATCCGCGACAGCGTACCCATCGCCTCGGCTCAAATACCCCTGGCAATACCGCTCTCCCTTGGCCCCGGCTCGCCAAGCTTCTCCCTGCACTAAAAATTTCCGTTCAATTTCGGTAGGCATAGTTTCTCAAGATTCCCCAAAGAACCCCTTAAGCCTCCGATACAATGGCGATCAGAGGCAACCCCCCCAATCCCGGAGGCCAAGATGGTACAGACCCTGACCATTCCAGATCATCAAACATTGTCAATCAATCTGGTTGATTGATCCACAAAATCGCACTGTGGAAATCTATCGCGTCGGTTCACCCGTGGAACGGTTAGAGAATCCCACGGAACTAACGGGCGATCGCTTGTTGCCCGGTTTTCGGTTGGATCTACAACGGATTTGGGGGGAGCAAGCCCCGATTATGGGGGAATAATGGAAGAATAGAAGGAGCGATCTCCTTGAGCGTCCCTATCGCCCCTTTTTTGCCCATGCCCCAAACTGTTTGGCTTGCCCGCCATGGCAACCGCATTGATTTTGTGAACCCCGACTGGTTTAACACCGCTCCCCAACCCTATGATCCCCACCTTTCCCCCGATGGGGAAGTTCAGGCTCAGGAACTGGCCCAGCGGCTTGCCGGGGAAAACATCGATCGCATCCTCGTTTCCCCCTTTCTCCGCGCCCTCCAAACCGCCCAACCCATCGCCCAACACCATCATCTCCCCCTCCACATCGAACCGGGGTTAAGTGAATGGCTGAATGGGGAATGGATGGATGCAATGCCCGAAACTCGTAGCCTTGAGGAACTGATCCCCCAATTCCCCGAAATTGATCGCAACTATACCCCCGTTTTAATCCCCACATTCCCCGAAACTCAGGAGCAACTCCTGGCAAGGGCTGGGGAAGCGGCGCGGCGTTTGGTGGCCCGTTTTCCGGATCAGAATCTCCTCTTCGTTGGCCATGGCGCTTCCGTGGTGGGGGCCGCTTGGGGGCTGTTGGCGGATCGCCCCAAAATCCATGCCTCCCTCTGTTGCTTGGTAGAATTGCGCCAAACTCCCAAGGGCTGGCAACTGCAACGGGATGGCAGCGATACGGGCTACCTCACTCACCCCCAAACCCAAGTCCGCCTCCATTAAATTCACCCCATTGATCCCAAAAATTGCATATTATGAATGAATCCATACAATTAGATTGCCACTGGCAAGAGCGACTCAAACTAACTCCGGAACAACTGGCTGAATTTTGCCAACGTCGGCAGGTGATTGAATTGGCCTTGTTCGGTTCGGTTTTACGGGATGATTTTGATCAAGATAGTGATATTGATCTGTTAGTGACATTCGAGCTTGGTGCGCCGGTTAGCCTCTTAGATGTTGTGGATATGCAGTATGAGTTAGAGGCATTGTGCGATCGCTCTATTGACATTTTAACGAGAAAATCAGTAGAAACCAGTCCGAACTGGATGCGTCGTCAAGCTATTCTCAACAATGCTCAGATTATTTATGAATCGTGATCTCACCTATCTGCTTGATATTGCCTAGAATTGTCGAACTATTCTACAATTGATTGAGGATATGGATCGATCTACATTTATTGAAGATAAACGTACCCATTTGGCTATTCTCTATGAAATAACCATTGTTGGTGAAATTGTGAAACGCCTTTCCCCCCTATTTCGCCAAAATTACCCAGAAATCCCCTGGAAACAAATTGCCGGAATGCGAGATAAATTGGTTCATGATTATGATAAAGTTGATCTTGATTTGACATGGGAAGTTACCCAATCGAGCATTCCCAGATTGTTAAAGTTTGTAGAGCCTTTCATCCCGCCCCAGGAAATGGCAGATTAATTTTGCCCAATGGGTAACAGTGGATTTAAAATAAAGGATCGTTATACCCGCCCGTCCCTACCATGAACAGTGCTTTTTTACAGCGTCTCCACAGTCCCGAACGCCCCGTTTTAGTCTTTGATGGGGCTATGGGGACAAACCTCCAAGTGCAAAACCTCACCGCTGCGGATTTTGGCGGGCCGGAATATGAGGGCTGTAATGAATACCTGGTTTATACCAAGCCCGAAGCTGTGGCTACTGTCCATCGGGGCTTCCTTGCGGCCGGGGCGGATGTGATTGAAACCGATACCTTTGGGGGGACTTCCGTGGTGTTGGCGGAATATGATCTGGGCGATCGCGCCTATGAACTGAATAAAACCGCCGCTCAACTGGCCAAAACCGTCGCTGCTGAATTTTCCACTCCCGAAAAACCCCGGTTTGTGGCCGGCTCCATGGGGCCAGGGACGAAACTGCCCACCCTGGGCCATATTGATTTTGATACGCTCCGGGATGCCTATATTGAACAGGCGGCTGCCCTCTATGATGGCGGTGTGGATTTGTTCTTGGTGGAAACCTGTCAGGATGTGTTGCAGATTAAGGCAGCTTTGAATGCCATTGAGGAAGTATTTAAACAGAAAGGCGATCGCCTCCCCCTCATGGTTTCCGTCACGATGGAGCAAATGGGGACAATGTTAGTGGGAACCGAAATTGCCGCCGCCCTCACGATTTTAGAACCCTATCCCATCGATATTTTAGGGTTAAACTGTGCCACGGGGCCGGATTTAATGAAGCCCCATATTAAATATTTGGCGGAAAATTCCCCCTTTGTGGTTTCCTGTATTCCTAACGCCGGTTTACCGGAAAATGTCGGCGGTCAAGCCCATTACAAACTGACTCCGATGGAATTGCGGATGTCCTTAATGCACTTCATTGAAGATTTAGGCGTGCAAATTATTGGCGGTTGCTGTGGGACGCGCCCGGAACATATTCAAGCCCTCGCGGAAATTGCCCAAACCCTCACCCCCAAACCTCGCCAACCCCACCACGAACCCGCCGCCGCTTCGATCTACAGCCCCCAACCCTATATTCAAGATAATTCTTTCTTAATTATTGGCGAACGGCTCAACGCCAGCGGCTCGAAAAAATGCCGGGATTTGCTTAATAGTGAGGATTGGGATGGTTTAATTTCTTTGGCAAAAGCGCAGGTGAAAGAAGGGGCGCATATTCTTGATGTCAATGTCGATTATGTGGGCCGGGATGGCGTGAAAGATATGCACGAACTGGCCAGCCGGTTGGTGAATAATGTCACATTGCCCTTGATGTTAGATTCCACGGAATGGGAAAAAATGGAAGCCGGTTTAAAGGTGGCCGGTGGTAAATGTATGCTCAATTCCACGAACTACGAAGATGGGGAACCTCGGTTTTATCAGGTGTTGGATTTGGCGAAACGCTACGGGGCGGCGGTGGTGGTGGGAACCATTGATGAGGAGGGGATGGCGCGGACGGCGGCGCAGAAGTTTGCCATTGCCAAACGGGCCTATGAGGCGGCGATCGCCTACGGCCTCCCCCCCCATGAAATCTTTTTCGATCCCCTCGCGCTGCCCATTTCCACGGGGATTGAAGAGGATCGCGAAAATGGCAAGGCGACGGTGGAAGCGATTCGCCAAATTCGCGCCGAACTCCCCCATTGCCACATTCTGTTAGGGGTTTCTAATATTTCCTTTGGCTTAAATGCCGCAGCCCGTCAGGTGTTGAATTCAGTATTTTTGCATGAAACAATGGTGGCGGGGTTAGATAGTGCAATTGTGAGTGCCAGCAAGATCCTCCCCCTCGCTAAAATTGACCCGGAACATCAAAAAATTTGCCAAGACCTGATCTACGATCGCCGGGAATTCCAAGGGGATGCCTGCATCTATGATCCCTTGGGTAAGCTGACGGATCTCTTTGCCGGGAAAAAAGCGAAGAAAAGCGAAGCGGTGGATAAAAATCTACCCATTGATCAGCGGCTCAAGCAGCATATTATCGACGGGGAACGCATCGGTTTAGAGGAGGCTCTGGAGGAAGCCCGTCAGGATTATGATCCCTTGCATATTATCAACACTTTCCTCCTCGATGGCATGAAGGTGGTCGGGGAACTGTTTGGTTCGGGACAGATGCAATTGCCCTTTGTGCTGCAATCGGCCCAAACGATGAAGGCGGCGGTGGCCTATTTGGAACCTTTTATGGAGAAAAAAGCGGGGGATACCGGCAAAGGCACGTTTTTAATTGCGACGGTGAAGGGAGATGTTCACGATATTGGTAAAAATCTCGTGGATATTATCCTCTCCAATAATGGCTATCGGGTGATTAATTTGGGGATTAAGCAGCCGGTGGAAAATATTATCCAGGCTTACGAGGAGCATCAAGCGGATTGTATTGCCATGAGTGGCCTATTGGTGAAATCGACAGCGTTCATGAAGGAGAATTTAGCGATTTTCAATGAGAAAGGGATTACTGTGCCGGTGATTTTAGGGGGGGCGGCGTTAACGCCGAAGTTTGTCTATGGGGATTGTCAAGGGACCTATCAGGGCCAGGTCATTTATGGCAAAGATGCCTTTTCTGACCTCCATTTTATGGATAAGTTAATGCCCGCCAAAGCGGCGGGGGCTTGGGATGATCACCAAGGGTTTCAAGGGGAATTTGCCACGGAGAATCAACATCGGGCGATGACGTTAGAAGAACCCACAACCCCCAAAACTGAGGAACCGGCAGTCATTGACACGCGCCGCTCTGAAGCTGTAGCCATTGATATTCCTCGGCCTACGCCGCCTTTTTGGGGTACGAAAATTCTCACGGCTCAGGAGATTTCCCTTGAAGCGTTATTTTGGTATTTGGATTTGCAAGCCCTCTTTGCGGGTCAATGGCAATTCCGCAAACCCCAGGGGCAATCTCGCGAAGAATATGATCAATTCCTTGCCGCCAAAGTGGAGCCATTGTTAACGGAATGGCAGCGGCGGGTTGTTGTTGAAAAACTGCTGGAGCCGACAGTGGTTTATGGTTATTTCCCCTGTCAAGCGGAGGGGAATACGCTGCTGATTTATGATCCCCAGGAGCCGGAAGCGCGGCGGGAGGTGGCGCGGTTTACGTTCCCCCGGCAGCGATCGGGGCGGCGGCTCTGTATTGCGGACTTTTTCGCCCCGGTAGATTCGGGGGTGATTGATGTGTTTGCGATGCAGGCGGTGACGATGGGGGAGGTGGCGACGGAGTACGCCCAGCAGTTATTTAAGGCGGATGATTACACGAATTATCTCTATTTCCATGGCATGGCGGTGCAGATGGCGGAGGCGTTGGCGGAATGGACTCATGCGCGGGTGCGTCGGGAGTTGGGCTTTGGGGCGCAGGAGCCGGATAATATCCGCGAGGTGTTGCAGCAGCATTATCCTGGCTCTCGCTATAGTTTCGGGTATCCTGCTTGTCCGAATATGCAGGATCAGGTGACGCAGTTGGCGCTGTTGGGGGGCGATCGCATTGGTCTGACGATGGATGAGAGTGAGCAACTCCATCCGGAGCAGTCCACGACGGCGATTATCACCTATCACCCAGCGGCGAACTATTTCAGCGCCTAGGCCGCTCCGCAAAATCACGGGTCAATTTGGAGATTGTCACCTCTAGCCCCCAATCGTGATTTTTGCCGCCTATACTCAAGGTGGTGTGAGAGAAATAGGATAAAACCAGTGGGATGTGAGGTCGTAACACGGTCAGACCAAGCTCCCACTGGTTTTAACGACACCGATTGAGTGACGCAAGAGCATCTCACCAGAAAGGGGTGCTCTTGATTTCTTTTTGACGGCTAGAATTTGGGAAAGGTTGCGACTGGGTGTGAACATCAGTCAATATGCTGAAGGAATTCCTCGTGCCATGGCTCTGCCGTGGCGCGGGTGTTGGGCGGCTCTGCCGCCTAGGGAGGTTTGGATTGAGTTAAAGATCGGATTCTGTCAGATCGGCAATTTTCATCAATGCTTTTAATGTGCCTATTTTTAAATCACGATTTTGGTGAACGGGAATTGATAAAATTTTGTCTTGATTAGGGTTTTCATAAATGTGATGGCTGCCTGTAATTTTGCGTAAAATCCAGCCCTTGTTTTCGATGATTTTACAAAGCTTTTTACCAGAGACAGATTTCATATCGCAATTTCAACAATTTTATCGGTGGGTTGAGTGGTTTGGAGTTTATTGGCAACGGTTAACCAGCCTTCGATGGCATCTTGTAAATTATTGGTGACTTCTTCTAGGGTGTCTCCTTCAGTGATACAGCCGGGGAGTGCGGGGACTTCTGCCCAATAACCGCCTTCTTCGGCGGTATGAATAATGGCTTTGATTTTCATGGGTTAATTTTGGATGGAATCGTTAATCATTGAGGATAGCACTGAGTACAAGCCAGAAACCGGGTTTCTTGCATTGCCTTGTTTTCCCACTGTAACCTCACTGAAACCCGGTTTCTTATCCTCGGCGTAGAAACCGGGTTGTTTAGCCTCTCTCGTTTTTGGCGGACATTTTGAGAAAAACCCGGTTTCTCATTTGCTTGGGAATATCGAAAGAGGATAGATGGTTAAAAAGTGCTGGGGGCAACGACACGAAAACCGATGTAGTTGTACTTGAGGACGCGAGTGCTGAGGCTGCGAAAGGCAAAACGGCAGTTTTTTGGGTAGCTGCCCCAAGAACCACCACGCAGCAGCTTGCTTGATATTGATTTATTATTCAACAACCCTTTTAGCCACTCTTTGTTAGTTTGAGAATGATTATCATTGTCTATCCATGCCCTTCCATCTGTTGGCGCATCCTGATAACTCCCGTGCCAATCATCTAAACACCACTCCCACACATTCCCGTGCATATCATGGAGTCCCCAAGTATTGGGGACATTTAAACTCCCCACCGGGATCGTTTTCTGGCGATATTCCCCTTTTTTTCCTTTGCCATAGGTGTGGTTGCCGTCATAGTTGGCCACTTGAGGGGAGAGGGTGGGGCCGAAGTGAAATGGGGTCGTTGTTCCGGCTCGACAGGCATATTCCCATTCGGCTTCACTGGGCAGACGGTAGAATTTGCCAGTAGCTTGGCTTAACCGGAGACAGAACTTAATGCAGTCTTCCCAACTCACCGTTTCCACAGGATTGTTTTCGCCTTTGAAGCGAGAAGGATCAGGATTCAAAAATTGTGTTACTTGGGGCAGTTGGGCGACAATTTGCCATTGTGCTTGGGTGATAGCGGTGCGACCCATGAAAAATTCCGGTACAATCACCCGATGCTGGGGGCCTTCATCATTGGATCGCTCTGTTTCATTCTTCGGTGCGCCCATCATAAATTCTCCCGCCGGAATCCTCACCATTTCTAGATTTAATCCTTCGGCCGATTCCAAATAACCCTGATTTTGTCCCTTTTGCCGTTGGATAATCCCCCCCTGCTCATTCAGCGTGATGATCTCATAGTGATAGGTTTGAATAGGTCGCGTTATAGATGTAGAGGTTTGAGAGGGAAGGGATGATTTTGCAGGAGAAGATGTTTTCGGAGTAGGATCGAGATCGACTAAAACCTCTGTTGTGGATTGATAACGTTTTTTTGATGCTTGCTCAACCAGTCGATCTAAAATTTTTCCTAAATTTTCACTGACTTGATTGCCATTCAAATAATCCCGCCAAACCCATTTTCCATCATGGACGGCATATAAATCAAACGGACTGACCTGCGTTAGTAAATGCAAGCAAGTCACCCCTAAACTATACAGATCACTATTAAATCGCGCTTTCCCCATACCTTGCTCTGGGGCGCAATATTCCGCTGAACCAATCCGAGTTCCGGTCACAGTCCGTTGCAACTGCTGCAACACCTTTGCCGCTCCAAAATCAACTAAAACTAACTTTTGATCAGTCCGACGACGAATAATATTTTCTGGCTTAATATCTCGGTGAATTACATTTTTTTCATGAACAAACGCCAAAATATTTAACAAATCCACCAATAACGCTCGAATCTGCTGCTCTGAAAATACCCCCTGATTCGCCAGTTCTTCCTTAAGTGTGATCCCATTGATAAACTCCTGAATCAAATAGGACTGATTGTTTTCAATAAAATAGGCAAATAACTCCGGAATTTGGGAATGCTTGCCCAAAATCTCCAACTGTTGCGCCTCCTGCTCAAAGAGGGCGATCGCCTTAGGCAGCATTTCAGGATCTAAATCCTGGGGTAAAAACTGCTTAATCACACAAAACGGCTTCGAGGGCTTATCCTCATCCACCGCCAAAAAAGTACGCCCAAACCCCCCCTGACCAATCACCTCCTTCGCCCAATACCGCCCCCGCAACAACAACGGATTCCCGCATCTCTGGCAAAACTGGTGGCCGTCCGGGTTCGGCTGACGACAGACAGGATTCAAACAGTGGCGCATGACGAAAAGAAAAATGCAATAAATCTATTGTAGGCAAAGAACGGGATCAGAAACTGGGTTTCTTTCACGACTGGCGATCCATTGTGTCAGAGGATGATTAAAGATGAGTTCCCCACCAGCAAATATTTCCCGCACCATAATTCCAAATCGCCCCTGACCTAAAGGGATTGAATTAGGCAACCCATAAGGATTGGGCAAAGCGGATTGAATAGAGCAGGAGCATAAGACCAGAGAAACTGAGGACAAAACGGGCGAGTTTGGGGTGATGGTGGAGCCAGAGGCCAGCGGCGATCGCCACTGTCACAATCCCATAACTGTAGCGTTCCAGAGAGGCAGTTCGCCCCGAACTGAGCAGACCGATGAAACTGAAAATGCCGTAGAGGAGGGCGATCGCTGGTATTTCCCCCCGATACCGCCACAACAACACCATCCCCCCCACAATCATGCAGATATTGAGTAACGGATCACCCGCAATCAGCCAGGCAATCATGAATAATCCTCCCCCCACATAAACCCGACCCCGAAATTGCGATCGCCCCACCCAAACTGCCAAACCAATTAATACCAACACCGCCAACGGATAAAAGGGATCTTGAAACCCCGCTTCCCCCATATTCGCTGGGCCGAGAAACACTTCACCCAACATAATTAGCCACCCCTGGCCATAGAAATGATCTGGCACATTCCAAGCTTTTTGTACCTTCAAAAAAGCCAATGGCTCGCCAAACTCGAACCAACAAAATAGGCTGTATAGAGCCGCACCAACGCCGGTAGAGAGGGCGGCTAAATAGGCCCCGATACCACGCCGTTCACGCCAAGCAATGATCAAAAGAGCGGGGACAAGGGCAAGGCCAGGGAGGCGGGTAGCGGTGGTGCAGGCTCCCCAAAGGGCGGCTTGCCAATGGTGGCCACGGTCGAAGGCGGCCAAGGCGGCGATACTGAAGACGAGAAACAACGCTTCAGTATAAATGACGGTGCTGAAGAGGGAGAAGGGACACCAGGCAAGGATGATTACGGCCCAGCGGGCGATCGCTTCCCCTTGGCGTTCTTGAAGCCAGCGGTAGAGTAGGATCAAACTGATTAAAAATGCGCTATTTGTGATTAAAATGCCCGCAACTTCAAAGGGTAAACCGAGGGCCATCGCGCCATGAATTAAGAGGGGGAAGAGGGGAAAAAAGGCGATGTTATGGGCTTGGCCATCGGCAACGTAGCTGTAGCCGGTGGTGGCGATATTTTCGTAAAAGAAGCCATCCCAACCGGCAAAGGCTGACCAATGGAAGAGGGCCTGTTCACCGCCAGGGGGGGCAGGGAGGAGGGGCGCAATCCCCAGGAGGCCCAGTAAAACCCACAGCCGACTGAGGGCCCAAAGGGTAATGGGAAAGCTGTATGGGTTTTTGAACGACAACATAGGGTGGGGAGGGGAAAATCGCAACTATTATACGCTCATTTCCTGAGGCTAGAATCGGGTTGCTCGTATCTCCGGGTTTTTTCACGACAACATCAGAAAAACCCGGTTTCTCAATTTTGGGATTCCTGGGTTAAAAATTGCTCCTCTAGGGCGGCTTGAAGGGCGATCGCCACCGCTTTATTCCCCACTGGGGTGAGATGTACCGAATCGCGATAATAGCCCTCGACTTCTGCGGGGGGAACAGTTTGCCAATGCTGATGAAGATTGATAACCGGAATATTTTCAGCGGCTAAAAATGTCAAAAATTCTTCACCATAAAAGGGTTCTAAGGGTTCAGGAATCACCTCCACACGGTAGGGAACAAATAACACCCAAACTGGCAAATTTTGCTGACGGCTCCAATCTAGAATTGCTCTTAATTGGCGGCGATTTTCCTGCCATTGGGCATCTATATCCTGGGGGGCAGGAATTTCTCCTGGGAGGGGCCAGCCCCAACGTTTTGCCATGGGGGGATAAAAATAGCGCTGCCATACTTCTTGAAAGGCCAATAAGGGCCGGTGATCTGGATAGTTAAAATCCACACCGACGCGATCGCCCTTGCTGGTGGGCTGAATTAAATCATGGCTACCAATTTGTAAAATTAGCAAATCACTCTCAAACCTGCCAAATTTGCGCAGATATCCCCACTGATTGCCAATCCCCCAAGACCCCGCCGAGGCATTTAAGACTTGGGCATTGATGCCCTTGGCGGTTAAGCGGGTTTGGAGAATTTCGGTAATAATTTCCTCCTGATCCGTCGGTGTACCGCCGTTTAGCACGGAATCTCCGGTCATTAAAATGCGCAATTGATCCGCTGGCTTGGGGGATACTACCGGGCTTGACCGTTGGGAATAGGCGTTATAAATTACTTCATGGCCAAAGCGGACAACGCGCTGATTGGGTTGGAAACGATAGCCGGTGGCTTCATCGGCCATGCTTAAGACGGGATTGCCGAAGCCAAAACCCCAGCGTAGGCCTAATTCCATCAGCAGGATCACAATCAACGCGCTGCCGCCCAACCATTGCCATCGTTGTTTCATCCTTGGATTTTGTCCACTGTATGCCCGGTTAAAATCCACAATACGCCCCGCCCCCCATCCCGGACAATGGCCCACCAAGGTTCGGGAGGGGTTTGGGTGGGGACGGTGATGGGGGTAATGGCGATGCCATAGCGCCCGAAAATCAGATAGGCCAAGACTTGGGCGCGGCTCATGTGGAAATCGGAGGTGATCAGATAAACATGGCGGAGATGGCGCGATCGCAAGGCTTCGACCATGGTTGTAAAGTTGGTGACGGTATCCACCGCCCGGCGATCGTAATGAACACGGTTGAGATCTACCCCCACCTGAGCAAAATAGCTGCGGGATTGGGTTTCAGGCATACCGCTGGAGATGAATACATTTAAATGGGGGTGTGCCTGGGCAAAGTAGGCGGCAAAATATTCCCGATCAAAATCTCCCCCCAAAACGAGAATGGCCTCGGGTTGGGGCGCAATTTGGCGGGTATGCTGTAGCCGCCCCCAAAGACTGAAGTTGAAGGCGAGGATGATCCCGCAACTGATGAGGAGGGTTTTAACTCCTAGCGATCGCCATCTCTGCATCCTAGTTAGGCTCCAAAGATCATCCCCATCCTACAAAATTTTTCCTCAACATCGCCGCCATGCCACGGCGGAATAAACCACGGAGGGGGCGATCGCCTCCGGTAGGGCGAAAAAGCGAGTACCCGCCGGTATGGGTGTGATGGTCATTGTTGCCAAGGGCAACCCACGGGTTGCCGCTGCTAAATCGGTTTCTGTCACCACCAACAGCCCCAACCATTGCCACCATTCTCGTAATTCTGGGGCTAGTTCCTCTGAGGTGAACCCTAATCCGAGGTAAATCTGTCCCCCACTGACCACGCCATCGCAGAGTTTCGCCAGGAGGAGCCGCAGGGTTTGGGGATCGCGCAAACTGGTGAGGGCTAAATCGAGGGCGATCGCCCCCTCAAAGGCAGCAGGATCGAGCCGCGCTAAGGGATCAAGGAAGTTTTGACGGTGGTTGATGTCAACCCCGCCATCCCCTCGCCATTCCCAGGTTTCCACAGTATAGCCTTGGGAACGAAGGGCGATCGCCCCCTCACCATCCCCCGCCCCCACCTCCACAATCCGACTCCCCCCCCTTAAACCCTGCACCGCATCCACCATTAATACTCGTCGTTCCTCTCCCCAATCGGGATAAAGCAACGGCTCCACCGTCGTTGTAAACCCACAGGTGACACCCAACGCCGGGGGAGAAGGGGGGTGAATTTCAATCCTTAACATTGCCCTGGGCCCCGTGGCAAAGGCTTGGGTAATCAAGGGTTGCAAGCTGGCGGCCAGTTCCTCCCGCTCATTCCCCTCAAAGGGCTGACCAAAGGATTCCACCAGCCCCGCCACCTTCTCCACAATGGCATCCAATTGGGAAGGAATCGAGGGCAAGGCAATAGTGGCATGGAGGGAGATGTGCGATCGCCACACCTGCCCCAACCAAACCCCCGCCCCCATCATGTCACCGTCACCTTAAACTGACCCGGCGACGTAATCTTAATCGTCCCCCCAAAAGCACAATTACAAATCGACGTATCCGACAACGCCGGAAACACCCCAATCTTCGGCTTCACCGCCCCCGGTGTCCAAGGCCCCACAATCACCGGCGTACAAGGCATTGGCGTTAACACCCCAAACGCCGCCGCCGTTGCCGCTGCCACCGCCGGATTCGCCATAGAAGTACAAACCCCAAAGGGCAAAATATTCACAAAAGGCACAAAATCCATAATCGATGCCGCAAAAGTCGATGCCAAAACAGGAGTTCCCTTCGGAATCACCATCAAACTACTCGGTGCAGCCCCAAAGGGAATGCACTGCATCATCGCGCCCATCGTCACTAACATTGGCATTGCTTAATCCTCCTAACCTAAACTAATAGAAGCTGCTGAAACACTCACCGTTGCCGACCCTTTAATTGTCGTCATACTTCCCTCTACCGTTGTCATCGCCGTTGACTTTAAATTAACACTTGCCACCGATATTTCTAACTTATTACCTCCTACGGTTAACGCAATATCCGTCTGACCCTTGAGATTGATTTTCATCGCATCCAAATTAATATTTTTTCCCGCCCCCGCCTTTAAATTAATATCCCCGGAAGAAGTAACATCAATACTCCGACCATTATCATCCAGCGTCACCTTATGACCCCCCGAAGACTTCAGTTCAATTTTTTTGCCTTGATCATCTAAAACAGCCTCATGACCGCCAGCAGTCTTAGCTTGAATCTTTTTATTTTTATTATCAAGCCGAATTAAAAATCCGCCCTTCGTTTTGATCTCAATAAATTCTTCCGTATCATTGAAGTGTAAATAATACTTCTCTTTCGTATCTAGATAAATTCCCTTTTTAACTGCACTTTTATCCTCCTCAACAAACTGTAATTGATGACCCGTGCGCGTCTTAAACGTGCGTAAACGTACCTTGCCATCCACCACACTATCCGTCACCACCGTTGGCGGTGCATCTTTGCCATTCCACACCCCGCCAATCACATAGGGGCGATGAATATCCCCATGCTCAAAGGCCACCAACACCTCATCATCAATCTCTGGCAAAACATCAAACCCCCGATCCGGGCCGGCCCCAATAGCCACCACCCGCGCCCAATAACTCGCATGGGCATCTTCCCCTTCCTTCGGCGTTAATGTGGGAAACCAAACCCGTACCCGCCCCCATTTTTTGGGATCATTATTATCGGTCACTTGACCCACCATTAACGTCTGACCCGGCTGTAAGCGGGTGGGAGGGGCAAGGGTAGCGAATAAATCACCCCCGCGCAAACCTCGCACGCTAAATTCAGTAATATAAACCCGTTCTTCATAAATATGGCGCGTTTCCGTTACATAATAATCACCACTATACTTGCCCATTTCCTTGAGCTTAATCACCTTACCAGGACAAAGCTTAGGATTGCCCTCTGCACGAGCATCGGCTACGACAAATTCCCCCCCTAACTCATTAACCAAAGCCTGGGCGATCGTATCCGCTTCTGCTGTACTGGCAATCGGATGATCAACGACAATCACCTTAGGATTTGTGGGTTTACCACTGAATTTACTACTGGTGCTTTTTCCTTTGCCATAATCCGTACTGGTTAAAACTTGATCAGTATTTTTAGTCGAAACAATCGGTTCTTTTTTTGTATAATCCCAACCCCGCACCTCCACTGAACTCACCTGTTCCGCACTGGAGACCCGCACCCGAAAATCATACAAATCTTTCAACCACGTTAAATCAACAGTAGCATCGGAACTAGGCTTACGAAAATTTAATTTTCCATCCTGCACAAAAAGCTCATAGCCATTGCGAGCCGCCCGCTCCCGCAAAAATTCCATATTGGTTTGATTTTCCTGAAAAACATACTCATGAACAGGAGTAGTCGAATCAACAGTATTCGCTGAAATTCCAACTTCACCAATAATATTATTAACAATATCACTATCTGTTTTATCTTGAAAAGAGCGATTGAATCGACCGCGATGTAACCGATGGGAAACATCATAGCCCCGGATGATAATGGGAGCATCAGAACCACTGGTAAATTGCGTTTCAATGGCAGTAATTTCTCCTTTGATGACAGTTCCCTCATTGCGGTCATCAAATTCTTTATCTTCCGTCGTGCTGGAAATAAAACCAACTTCAATTTCTTTGCCAATTTCAAAAATACTGTCGTGCTGCCAGAATTTATCGTTGGCATTGCCCGGAAACTTTGAATTACGAATAATCAGCGTAAACATGGCGGGCAAATGTAAACTTTGTTCAATCGCAATTTGCACAATATCATTCATCAAGTCTTTTGATGCATCACTACCCGCAATCTTAATACTGGGCTGGGAAATATAAGTCGTTGCCATGATTGTTCAATTTTGGAGAAATAAATTATCGATTGGGGGTACTACCTCGGCCAAAGGGATTGGTAGATCCACTGGCGGCAATAGATTCAACTTCTTTTAAATCTAAAGAGCTAATGACGGCTTGAACGGGTGTCCCATCAATTAAAAATCGAGTAATGTCAAAATCAAGAGATTCAATAAAACAACGGCGAATATATTGATTTTGTCCCCAAATAAATGTGTAGGTTGGCGGCCGCTTCCCTTTGGCTTCTCCTTTGTCAGCAAAGTCAAGGGCTTTCAAAAATTTACCAATATATTTTTCAATCACATTTTCACCTGTTTCATAGGTATCAAACCGAATATCTGAAATTGTGAGTACTCTTGTACAGGGGCCTTTGAAGCTCACTTTGGGTGAACCTTCTTCTGTTCTTGCTGCGGATTCAACGTTCAGATTGATAGACTGCTTAAATTGCAATTTAGCAGGGTTAAATTGAAATTCAATATTATCACTTTCATCCGATGTCAGGATTGCTTTTTCTAGTTTTCCTGTGGGGATTGGACTTTTGCTCATCGGTGTGCCTCCAAATTAATAATTAACAGTTTACCAAGGTCTTCGGCCAGCGTAGCCTCGCCCATGGCGTTCTTGCTCAATGGTAATCCGTTGCTGAACAATGTGATAAATGGCATGGGCAAGGCGTTCAAGATGATCTGCTTCAGTCTGTTCAGTTTGATACTGATTAGCATAGGAATATTCCGATTTTAAATCATTATCTGTTTTTTCACTATCTACATCGTCAGATTTTTGAATTGTACCCTGAATATTTTGTTGTCCTAAAACCTTAACACCTTGGGGGGTGAATTCTAAAGTTTTGGTGCTCTTGAGCTTGGGGTCAGTTTGGGCTTGAATGACTCCTTTGACGGAATTCCATTTTTTAGGTTTGCCTTGATTGGCTTGGAGGTTTTTAGTTTTGCCCAGGGGTTTTTTCTGGGGTGTTAGAGATTTCCTCGTTAGGGGGGTTTGCGGTTCTGGGTTGGCCTGTCTTTGGATTGATTCAGGATTGGGGCCACTGCCTGCCAAGAGTTCAGCAATGTTTGACCAGCTTTCAGGGATGGTTGTACCTGGGTTGGGGCTGGGTGAAGTTTGGGGATTGGGTTGCTTTTGGATGATGGGGGTTGGTGTGGGTGTGGGGGGGGGCGATCGCCTTAAAGGACTAAATCGACTAATTTGATTTAAGACCTGAGGTAGTTTATCACTTTTGACAAGCTGGGTTTGTCCTAAGGGTTTTCCTGCATTTTTCGATTTTTCAGGTTTCATTTTTTGCTGAACAACATCAGGAGAGCGAGACTCACTCACTTCAGTTTGACGCTGAACAGTTTCAGGAGAATAGGTTTCGCTAATTTGAGACGGAACAGAAAAATCCTGCTCTTGCCTTTGAATCACTTCAGGTGAGCTAGCCTGACCAATTTCTGATTGACGCTGAACAGTTTCAGGATCGCTAGGCTGACTAACTTCAGTTTGACGCTGAACAGTTTCAGGAAAATCGGTTTCGCTAATTTGAGACGGAACAGAAAAATCTTGCTCTTGTCGTTGAATTACTTCAGGGGAGCTAGGCTGACTGATTTCTGATTGACGCTGAATAGTTTCAGGATCGCTAGGCTGACTAACTTCAGTTTGACGCTGAACAACTTCAGGAAAATCGGTTTCGCTAATTTGAGACGGAACAGAAAAATCCTGCTCTTGCCTTTGAATCACTTCAGGTGAGCTAGCCTGACCAATTTCTGAT